>CAZHDQ010000283.1:0-4633 GCA_964531595.1 uncultured Anaeromyxobacteraceae bacterium | reverse complement strand
GGAAGAAGCGGCAATCGACAATATCCCATCTATCGTGGTGGACCCGAAAGGCGACCTCGCCAACCTGATGCTGACCTTCCCCGACCTGCGCGGCCAGGACTTTCTCCCCTGGATCAACGAGGAGGATGCGCGAAGGAAAGGTATGTCGCCGGTCGATTTCGCCGCAGGTCAGGCCGCCCTCTGGAAAAAAGGGCTGGCCGACTGGGGACAGGACGGGGAAAGGATCCGCAAGCTCCGGGAATCCGCAGAGTTCTCGATCTACACGCCTGGAAGCACGGCGGGAATCCCGGTATCGATCCTGAAATCGTTCGCCTTTCCTGGAAAGGCCGTCGTGGAGGACAGCGAGCTTTTGGGTGAACGGATCGGCACTACGGTGACCGGTCTGCTGAGTCTATTGGGGATCGTGGCCGATCCCATCCAGAGCCGGGAGCATATCCTCCTGGCCACCATCCTCGACGACGCCTGGAAACGGCAGCAGGACTTGGACCTGGCTGGGTTCATCCACGCGATCCAGTCACCCCCTGTCTCTAGGATCGGCGTTTTCGACCTTGAATCGTTTTTCCCCTCGAAGGAACGATTCGGACTTGCCATGAAGCTCAACAACCTGCTGGCCGCACCTGGATTTTCCGCGTGGATGGAGGGCGAACCTCTGGACATCGACCGGATGCTCCACACGCCTGCCGGAAAACCGAGGGTGTCGATTTTTTCCATCGCCCACCTGAACGACGCCGAACGGATGTTTTTCGTTTCCATCCTCTTGTCCCAGCTATTGGGGTGGATGCGTTCCCAGCCAGGTACGACCAGTTTGAGGGCGCTCTTCTACATGGATGAAATCTTTGGCTATTTCCCGCCAGTAGCCAACCCCCCCGTCGAAAACCCCGTTGCTGACGCTGCTGAAGCAGGCCAGGGCTTACGGGCTGGGGATCGTCTTGGCAACCCAGAACCCGGTGGATCTTGACTACAAGGGGCTTTCCAACACGGGGACGTGGTTCCTGGGCCGGCTGCAGACCGACCGTGATAAGGAACGCGTGCTCGACGGGCTGGAAGGAGCAGCCGCCGGGGGCTCGGGTCGATTCGATCGGAAGGCGTTGGAAAGGATGCTGTCGGGGCTCGGCCAGCGCGTATTCCTGATGAACAACGTCCACGAGGATGCGCCGGTCGTCTTCCAGAGCCGATGGGCCATGTCTTACCTGCGTGGGCCGCTGACTCGGACCCAGGTCAAGCAACTGATGGACCCGGTCAAATCATCCCGGATCGCGGACGCGCAGGAAACCGCCCCTGCCTCTGTCGCTTCGGGTTCCATGGGACCGACGGTTGCCACGCCTGCCGCGCCTGCCGAGGTGCAGCGGACCGCCAACGCCGCCTCCCCGCGCCCAGTGCTTCCGCCGGATGTCCCCCAGTTTTTCATTCCCGTTCGCACGCCGCAACCGGATGGCTCGGCCCTTTGCTACGAACCGATGCTTCTGGGGATGGGGACGGTCTACTACGTCAACGCCAAGGCGGGGGTTTCTGCGAAGGACGAAGTCTGCGTCTTGACGGACTTTTCTGAGGGGCCCGCCAAGCTCAACTGGAGCGAAGGGCGGGAGGCCGATCTTGCGGAAGGCGATTTGGAAAAATTCCCCCACGATCCGGGCGCCTCTTTCGGCGAACTGCTCGCGGACGCCTCTGTTGCAAAGAGCTACTCCGGCTGGGGCAACGCCTTGAAGGAATGGATCTACCGGAACCGGAACCTCACGCTTCTGAAAAGCCCAGGAACGGGGCTTTTGTCCGAACCCGGAGAGCCTGAACGGGATTTTCGCATCAGGCTTCAGCAGGCTGCCCGAGAAACTCGCGATCGGCAGGTCGAGAGGCTGCGGCAGAAATACACCACCAAAATCGCCACGCTGGAAGACCGGATCCGGCGCGCTGGGCAGACTGTGGAAAAGGAAAAGACCCAGGCGGGGCAGCAAAAGATGCAGACCGCCATTTCGTTTGGTGCCGCGATACTGACGGCGCTGACCGGCAGGAAAACACTGAGCATGTCGACGCTCGGCCGGGCGGCAACTACCGCCCGCGGGGCTGGTCGCACGCTGAAGGAATCGCAGGACGTCGCGCGGGCCCAGGAAAACGTACAGGCGCTGCAGAAGCAACTCGATGACCTGAAGGCCCTAATGGAGCAAGAAGCCGCGGAAATCCGGGCGGGTATCAATCCTCTTTCGGAAGATATGGAAAAGTTCGAGGTCCGCCCAAAAAAGACCGACATCTCGGTATCTCATGTATCGCTGGCTTGGTTTCCTTACTGGCGAAACGACCGGGGAGGGAACATCCCAGCACATTGATCAGACCTGTCGAAACCTGTCACTCTAAAGGGCGGGCGCCGGCTCTGGGTCGGCAAGCAGGCCCTCGAACATTGCGCTGCTCAAGTAGCGTTCGCCCGAATCGGGTAAAAGCACCACGATTGTCTTGTCCTTGAATTCCGGTAGGTGGGCCAACCGTACCCCAACGACCACCGCCGCGCCGCTGGATACACCCGACAGGATGCCTTCCTCGCGGGCCAAACGTCGCGCCATCTCCATCGCTTCGTCAGACGTAACGGTTTCGATCCGGTCGACCATCCGCATGTCCAGATTCGCCGGCACGAAACCGGAACCGATTCCCTGGATCCTGTGGGGGCCGGGGGCCAGAGGCTCGCCTGCTCGCGTCTGGGTCAGGACGGGACTTTCGGTCGGCTCAACCGCGACGGTTAACACCGATTTGCCGCGATCAAGTTTCATGTATCGCGCCACACCGGTCAGCGTGCCGCCGGTTCCCACGCCAGAGACGAACACGTCCACGTTGCCTTCCGTGTCGTTCCAGATTTCCGGGCCGGTCGTGGTCCGATGGATGAACGGGTTGGCCGGGTTTTCGAACTGGTTCGGCATGAAAATCCGGTCTGGTGCCTCGGCGCGGATCCGTTCGGCGGCGGCGATTGCGCCTTTCATGCCCTGTGCCGCCGGTGTCAGCACCAGATTGGCGCCCAGGACGCGCAGGATCTTTCTGCGCTCCAGGCTCATCGAATCGGGCATCGTCAGCGTGATCCGGTACCCGCGGGACGCCGCCACGAAGGCCAGTGCGATGCCGGTGTTCCCGCTGGTCGGTTCAACGATTTCCATATCGGGGCCCAACAAACCGGCCTTTTCTGCTTCCCAGATCATGGAGGCGCCTACGCGACATTTGACCGAATAGGCGGGATTTCGGCCTTCGATCTTCGCCAGAACGCCTGCGGCGGCATCCCCGACGACCCGGTTCAGACGGATTAGAGGGGTACGTCCGATCGACAGGGAGTTGTCTGCGTAAACGGGGCTCATGAGACCTCCAAAAGATGACCAAAAGGGTCAGGTAAGTAATGAATACGCGCTTGCGATCGGGTTGTCAAGTCCCAGACGGCGAAGTGCAAGTCGTGGCTGCATGGTCGTGCGTCCGAATGCCGGCCCCCGGGTGCAAACGCATACCTCGAAGGTTTGAAATATCTTTTACCCTTTTAGGCGTGTACGTAGGCTTCTTTGGCCACTATCCGGTTGTCCAGGGAACTGCGCGATCAGGCCCCGTCCGCCAGAAGGCCGGCGACGATCGGTCGGATCGCGCGGCTGAACGTCACCGGGACGCCTTCGAAGTCGTCGAACATGTAAGTGAAATAATCGAACGTGTGGGGTTTGCGCCTGTAGTCGATCTGGGGGATCGGCCCGAATTCCTCGACCGACACGTACGCCTCGGCGGTCCGGGGAGCGCCCAGAAATGCGAACCGCCCGACCAGCCGAAACACCTTTTGGAATTCGTCGAACAGCCGGACCTGCGAGGGATATTCCTGTAACATCAACTGCTTGGTCGCCAATTCATCTGCCGTCAGGCGCAGTCGAATGCGCGGCCCCTTATACAGCGGGTGGAATCGCATCGCGACCAGGATCATGTATTCGTACGCGGGCATTTGGAAGAACGCCGGCCGCCGTCCCGTGGCCTTCGCCAGCGCATCGACCGCCATCTTCGCGCAGACGTGGGTGATGTCGTGCTCTGGGTTGCCCCCCTGCCACGCCAGCGTGAAAACGGCGTCAGGCTGTAGGTCCATGACCACGTCACGTACCGCGTCCCGGATGCCGCGAAAGTACGGCATAGCTTGGTTAGCGGTGACGGCGCCTGAATCGACGCGACTCATCCATCGGTATGTCTCGACCTCGGAAACATCCAGGCAGCGGGTCGACGACTCTGGCACGCCGGCGTGGGCGACCGACCGGATACCCTCGGCCTTGCGCATCTCGCCGTACTCGGGTGGGGCCAGTTGCGACTCGAAGTGCAGCCCGTCGCTGTTGGTGACCCACAAGATTTGCTTGGCGGGGCAGAGTCGCTGCAGCAATCCGGCGGTCGGGATTTCGTCGTCGTGGTGGGCCAGCAGAAACAGCGGGCGCTCGAAACCTGCCAATTCCGCCATGAAGCGTTCGCCCATCTTGAACGGGTCGTTTCCAGACATTCGTGATTCCTCGTCGTCAGATGACGGTGCCATCCGGCAGCACGGCGCCCTTGGGAATGACCGTGATGCCGTCGCGCACCCAGTAGTTTGTGCCCTCGATTTCGGTGCCCCTAGGCTTGGCGGTGATAACGACGTCCCGCCCGATCCGAGCGT
>CAZHDQ010000282.1:0-4637 GCA_964531595.1 uncultured Anaeromyxobacteraceae bacterium | reverse complement strand
ACCTGCGCGCCGTCGACCGGATCGCGCCCGGCCGGGGCCATATAGTGATCCATCACGACCTCGCGTAACAACGCGTCATCCAGAGCGGGGGCCGCGTCGCCATGGGAAGTGGCACTGGCAGACGCGACACCTTCGGCATCGACAGATGACGCGTGATCGGCGACGAAAACGGCGGCAGTTTGGGGCGGGGTGAGTTTTGGGGCCATCCCCTTTTCCCTGGGCGCGTACTGTCGCGCAATCGCTTCCAGCCCTTCGCCCAGCCGGTCGATCTCGTCCTCCGTCGTATACACCGAGAACGACGCACGCGTGGTCGCGACCAACTCGAAACGCTTCATCAGTGGCTGGCAACAGTGGTGGCCTGCCCGAACCGCAATTCCCAGCGCGTCCAACCCCTGAGCGACGTCGTGGGGATGCGCCGAGTCCAGCGTAAACGACACCAGGCTGCCCGCCCAGTCGGGCCCAGGACCGGGTCCCAGGATTCGCAGTCCGGGGATTCGCGACAGACGACTATATGCGTACGCACCAACCGTGTGGTCACGCGCTGCGATATTCGCCATGCCCAAGCCCGACAGCCAATCGACCGCCGCACCGAATGCGACGACACCACCGATGTCGGGCGTGCCGGCCTCGTAGAGCCACGGCGGGTCGGTGTACGTGGACGAATCAATTTCGACATCTCGGATCATCTCGCCGCCACCCAAAAACGGGTCCATTTCATCGTATCGCGACGCCCGCACGACCAGCGCACCCACGCCCGTTGGCGCCAGCATCTTGTGGCCCGACACAACGTAAAAGTCCGGGTCCAGCATCTCAAGGTCGATCGGCAGGTGTGGCGCGGCCTGAGCCCCATCGACCATTATGACGGCGCCAGCGGCCCGGGCAGACGCGACAATCCGCGCCACCGGATTGACCGTGCCCAGCACGTTTGAAACGTGGGTCACGGCGACCAATCGGACGCGCGGCGATAGCAGGGCTTCAAACGCGGCCAGATCCAGGCGCCCGTCGTCGGTAACCGGAATCTCGCGAATCACCGCGCCGGTGCGCCGCGCCAGTAGGTGCCAAGGCACCAAGTTAGCGTGGTGCTCCATCCGGGTGACCAGGATTTCGTCGCCGGCCCGCACGTTGCGATCGCCCCAGGCCCGCGAAACCAGATTGATACCCTCGGTAGCATTGCGCACAAATACGACGCCGCTAGGCGCCGGAGCACCAAGGAAGCGAGAAACCTTCGCACGCGCGCCCTCGTAGGCCCGCGTGGCGTCCTCGGAAAGCCGGTACACCCCACGGTGGATGTTGGCGTTCGATTCCTCGTAGTAGCGTGTCAGTGCATCGATGACGGCGCGGGGCTTCTGGGTCGTCGCAGCGCTATCCAGATATGCCAACGCGTGCCCGTTCATCGACCTGGCGAGGATCGGGAACTCTCGGCGGATGGCCAGGATGTCCAATATCATTCCTCCCGCACCAGGACGCGTCCGTTAGCGGTCCTGACCGCCCAGGTGCGCAGTGGCGCCACGGCCGGCATCGCGGTAGCGCGGCCACTGGCCAGGTCAAACCGGGCACCGTGGTGGGCACACTCCCACTCTTTGCCGGCAACCACGTGACCCGACGCTAGTTCGAGGTCCTCGTGGGTACACAACGCATCTACCGCGAACACGCGGTCGCTCACCAGGACCAGCATCACCGGTTCGTCGTCCAAGACGATTGTTTTCGCCACACCCTCTGCCAGGTCGTCCAACGCGGCCACATCTTGCCAGTCACCCATACTGCCCCCCCTCGCTTAGGCCGCCGCCAGCGCCTGCTGAAGTCGCCCGCGCACCCGATCCGCCAGTTCCGGCAGCGGCATCCGCGACAGCACTGGCTCGACGAAGCCCTCGACCAGCATCGCCCGCGCCTCGCCACGCGAAAGGCCCCGCGATCGCAGGAAGAACACCGCGTCTTCGTCCACCGGCGCCACCGCCGCACCGTGCGTGCAGCGCACGTCGTGGTTCAGGATCTCCAACTCCGGGATCATCTCGGCCGCGGCGTGCTTCGACAGCAGCAGGGCCCGCGCCTCCTCGAACGCCTGGCTGCGAGCCGCACCCGGGGCAATCCGCAACAGGCCCGTAAATATCGAGCGGCTCCGATCGGCCGCAACCGACCGCCAGGTCACCCGACTTTCGGAATCGCCCACGGCGTGGTCCTCGATCGCCCGGAAATCGGCACGCGCACGCCCCCCTGTGAAGGACATGCCCAACCCTTCGACCCGACCACCGGCCCCGACGATCACCGGAGCTGCCTCGACCTTGACCAACCCATCCGAAAGCAGCACGTGGACGTGGCTCAGGAACGCGTCGCGATCGACGCGATACGCCGAACGGCTGAACGCGACCCCCGCCGGACCGCCTGACTCCATGCGCCCATGTGTTACCCGGGACCCCGGTCCCAACACCACCTCGGTCACCACACTAGCGAAGCCTGCCGACACATCCAGCTCCTCGATCACGCTGACCGACGCCTCGGCCCCGACCAGCACCAAGGTCCGGGCCGCCGCCAGCCCTTCGTGGTCCCCGGCCGAAAACCGCAACACGATCGGAGTCTCGATCTGCACACGGTCCGGAACGACCACGACCACACCCGCCGAGAACATCGCCAGGTTAGCATCCAGCAGCGGATCATCCATGTCGACCAAGCGGCCCAGGTGCTCGGCAATCCGACCAGACAGGTCAGATGCCAGCGCCTGCCCGAACGGCAGTACGCGCGCGCCGGCCGCCACCGCTTCGTCGGACACGTCAAAGGCAATATCCACCGCCGCCGGCGACATCTCCAGCAAGGTCTGCGTGATGGCGCCACCCGGCACCAGCGCAGCGGCCTCGGTGAATCGGAAGCGGTGAGTAGCTCGATCTGGCAGCGGCAGTTCCAGCGCCCGTCGTGCCGCCTCGGACCGCAACTCGACCAAGAAGGCCGGCTCGTTATCAAATCGTTGCAGGTTCATTGGTCACTCCACATCAGGGCGCACGGCCGGCTACCGGGTGCGTCCCGCTAGCCCACCGACCCGGTCATCTCCATCTGGATCATTCGGTTCAGTTCGACCGCATACTCCATCGGCAGTTCCTTGACGAACGGCTCGATGAACCCGTTGACGATCGTCAGCGTCGCCTCGTCCTCGGTCAGCCCCCGACTGCGCAGATAGAACACCTGATCATCGCCGACCCGGGACACCGTCGCCTCGTGACCGATCTGCGCACCATTATCCGCGATTTCCATCGTGGGGTACGTGTCCGACCGCGAGTCCTCATCCATCAGCAGCGCATCACACTTTACCGACGCCTTCGCGCCGGTCGCGTTCGGATATACCTTGACCAAGCCGCGATAGGACGCGCGCCCGCCCGCCTTGCTGATCGACTTGCTGGTGATCGTCGACGTCGTGTTTGGCGCCGCATGGACCACCTTGGCGCCGGCATCCTGATGCTGCCCCTCACCGGCGAACGCGATGGACAGCACCTCGCCGTGCGCCCGCTCGCCCACCAGATAGATTGCCGGGTACTTCATCGTCAGGCGCGAGCCCAAGTTGCCATCGACCCACTCGACCTGAGCGTCCGCGTGGGCCTGTGCCCTCTTGGTCACCAGATTCAGCACGTTCTTGGACCAGTTCTGGATGGTGGTGTACCGGAACTTCGCCCCCCGCAGCGCGATCACCTCGACCACCGCCGCATGCAGGCTGTCAGTAGCGTACGTCGGGGCAGTACACCCCTCGATGTAGTGTGCGCTGGCGCCCTCGTCCAAGATGATCAACGTCCGCTCGAACTGGCCCATGTCTTTCAGATTAATACGGAAATATGCCTGGAGCGGGATCTTGACATGCACACCCGGTGGCACGTACAGAAACGACCCGCCGGACCAAACCGCCGAGTTCAGCGATGCGAACTTGTTGTCGTTTGGCGGGACGAGCGTGCCGAAATACTTGCGGACCAGGTCTGGATGATCACGTAGCGCCGAATCCATGTCCGTGAAAATCACGCCCAACTTCTCGATCTCGGTTTGGATCGAGTGGTAGACGACCTCCGATTCGTACTGCGCGGTGACGCCGGCCAGGAACTTGCGCTCGGCCTCGGGGACACCCAGGCGGTCGAATGTGTCCTTGATGTCCTGGGGCACCTCATCCCAGGTTCGCCCCTGGCGCTCAGAGGCACGGACGAAATAGATGATGTTCTGGAAGTCGATCGCGTCCAGGATCTGACTGTTTCCCCACCGCGGCATCGGCCGATCCTGGAACATCTTCAGAGCCTTCAGCCGAAAATCCAGCATCCATTCGGGCTCATTCTTGAGACGACTGATGTCACGGACAGTATCCTCGGACAGGCCGCGACGTGTCTTGTAGACCGACCGATCAGGGTCGGAAAAGCCGAACTGGTATTCACCGACCAGATCCGGCGGGGACTGCGCTTCCATGGCAACACTCCTTTCCGGGTTCACGCATGCACCGCCGATACAGCCTGCGCGGCCGCATCGACCCACTCGTAACCCTGAGATTCCAGTTGGGTCGCCAGTTCAGGGCCACCCGACATCGCTACACGCCCGTCCAGGAACACGTGGACATAGTCGGGTCGCACGTACTCAAGGATCGGGTGGTAGTGCGTGAGGAAAACGACCGACACACCCTG
>CAZHDQ010000281.1:0-4649 GCA_964531595.1 uncultured Anaeromyxobacteraceae bacterium | reverse complement strand
GTGCCTGTCGATTCCGCGCCTTTGGGTGCTTGTCTCGCCTTCACCGCCTCCTCCTGCATCACACCGCCACCCGGCGTTTCCGTGCCCCCCTGCCCCGGCGCTTCGCTGCCCCGGCAACCCGCCACCCACAAACAACCCACCGCAACCGCGACCCCTGCCCGCCAGGCCATCACTTCCTCCGGTCCAGATCATCTTCCCCATTATCGGGTGAAGTCGGCGATTGTTTCACCCCAAAATCGACCCGCCACGGCTGCCTGGCACATCCCGCCCCTAGCGATCCGGCGGTACGAACCCGTAATAGCGCCCCACCCAGTAGGCCAGGAGGAAGTCCTCCGGCGAATGGAGCAGGAGCGGATTGCCCGCCCGAGCCGGCGAGATTTCGTACGGGTCCAGCCGCCAGATGTAGTTGTCGTAATCCCGCTGCGAAACCGGCAAAGGTTCGGCAGCATTGGGGTTGCCCATCCGGTTCGTACACACACCCTCACGGGTGCTTTCGTCGACGCCTTTGTCCCGGCGATCGGCGGGCAGCGCATGCAGCGTACAGATCGCATCGGTCCACGCGGCTCGCCAAGTGACATCGTGCGGGTCCGGCTGCACCAGCGCAGCGTACAGGAACAAATACAGGCTGTGTGTGGACTCGTGCAGTGGCGGCGCACGCGTCCCTTCAGGCGGGACCCACACCTGACCTTTCAGCACCCCCAACAACCGGTCGGCGATCGCGGGGCGCCGCTCGCGCCGCAGCAGCGGGTAGATCGCGTGGAAGACCATGTCAAAATTGTCAAAACTGGTCAGGCAGGGTGGCAGATAAAGCCCCAAAAGTGTTTCCACGGTGCCCAAATACGACCCCAGGTCGACGATATCGACTTCGGGGCAGCCAGTGATGTCCCCCAACCGAAGCAGGCAGTCGTCGTAGAAACGCACCAGGTCGAAGCCCGTTTCACCTGGCAGGGCATCGACATCTAGCGCCGTGCGCAGCCACGACAGGACCAGCAACGCGTTGAAGCCGGGGAATTCATCGATGGACGCGTAGGACATGTAGCCGTGCTCGGTAACCTCGCCGGTGTGGTCGATGATTTGCAGGTCGTTGTCGACTAAAAACCTTGCGAATTGCCGAGCGTCCGCGCCAACCTGAGCCAGGATCGCCGGGTCCTCCAGCAGTTCAAGGGCCACCGCGTACCCGAAAAAGATACCGTCCATTGTGTCCTTGGACACGTCGTCGTTCCAGTACCACCCGGCGTGATCTGGATCGGTCGACGCTACCCAGTGGGCGCTCGACGACACGTCCCCCACGTACGGCAACGGCGAGTCTGCCCGCACATACGAACGCCCGTAGAGTCCTGGGATGCCGGTGACCGCGGTAAGTTCGTGCAGCCCCTCGGCAGCCCGGCGGGCGTTTTCGACCGCCTCGGGATCTCGCGTTACCGCCCAACGAAACGACTGGGCTGCCAGGTACATCGCCGTCCACAACCCGGTGCTGGGAACGTTGTGCAAGGCGACCGGTTCGCCGGCCTCATTTAGTTGCACCGTACGCAAAAGCCCGTCCTGCAAGTGTACCGAAGCCGCCAGACCTTCCAGGTACTCGGCCTTGTCGCGCAACGTTTCGCCATCAACCGCGTCCGGACATACCGGCACGTCGATCGGGGCGGCCGAATCAAAATGTAGGTCCAGGCAAGTGCGGGCCTGCATCGCCTGAAACGCCAGCGTGGTCAACCCGTCACCTGGGGTCGGATCCACGTCGACACCGTCGCCCGCCCAGGCCTCGGTCAGGTCCAGGCCGGCGTCCATCACAAAGACGCGCGTGTCCCGCCCGGGCACCGTGCGCACGCAAAAATGCAGGCGAAGAGCCGCGGGATCCCAGCGTTCCCCGTCAATCTCGGCCGCACCGCCCAGCAGGTGCTCTGAGGTGGCCGCAACCGCCGGGACGTCGGGCTCTGGGTGCAGGATCAGGATCCTGGGCGTCCGAGGCGCCAACGTTTCGGTGATCTGCCCGTCCTCGACCCACCGCCAGTCGTGCGTCCACGCGTCGAACGCCAGCGTCCGCCGGCCCGGGTCCATGCCCAGTTCAGCGAAGGGCACAGTCAGTGTTCGTTCGTGTTCTTCGTCTATTACCCCCTTTGGGTTGGGGGGTTCCCATTCGCCACCCACCGTTCGGTTGCAGCCCCAGTTGAACAGGCCAAGGACATCCCACGACCGCCCCTCCCGTTCAACAGGCAAGTGCCAGACCTCGGGGTACTCACGTTCGAAAAGGTCCAGTGGCCGAGCCGTGGCCGGGTACACCGGAAGCAGTCGGTAGACGACCTCCCGCCAATCGGGGTGCAGCGCCATGTTTTCGTAGGTTTCGCCCAGCTTTACGATGCCGCCCGTCAGGCCAACCAACGACGCGAAGGTCTTGGCCTCGTTGGCGGTCAGTCCGTAAGTGTCTCGAAAGAACAGCAGGTCCGGGTGGTTGACCATCATCGAATGTGACATCCAGTAACGATGCGCCACGGTGGCGGCCGTGACCAGGAAGCCGGTTTCGCCCACCCCGGCGGGCAACCCCCACCAGGGTTCGTTGTCCAGCGTGATGCGGTTGCCATCGGCGATGCCGAAACCCAGGCCAGTCGACGAGATCAGCAGGAAGAACGTTTCGGGACCGATTGCCTCGCGGATACGCGAGATGGCATTCACATATGCCTCGGTGGGCGTCACGTCGGGGTCATGCAGGTTCCCGTTGAAGAGGGCGAAGTACGTAAAGTCCACCTTGATCCAGCGAAAGCCCCAGTCCTGGGTGATGCGGCGAAAGGTTTCTTCAAGCCAGTCCAGGACTTCCGGATGGCTGAGGTCAAGTATGTACTGATCGCCCGGGACAAAACCCGCACCTAAGCTCCCCATTTCGCCCGTAGTCTGGGCCATCCAGTCGGGATGCTCGGCGGCGAGGGCGCTGTCCTTGGCCACCGTGAACGGGGAAATCCAGATGCCTGGGATCATGTTGCGCGCCCGCACCTGGGCAGCCAGCCACGCCATGCCTTCCAGCGTGCCGTCAGGCGTTTCGTGGTCCGGGAAGCGCGCCTCGTTTGTGGACCAGTCGCCGTCCGCGATCTGCCAACCGTCGTCGATCATGAACCACTTCATGCCGTAGGGCAGGAAGTCGCGCTCGGCTGCGTCCAGATTGCGCAGGATCAGGGCCTCGTCCAGGTCCGTACCCAGGCCGCCAGACCCGCCGCCACCGCCCCACGAGTTCCAGCCAGTCGGGACGTCGGTCCACGGGGTCCGCCCCTCCCTAGCCGCCAGGCGGCGCCCGAAGGCCTCGAGCCCCTCCTGGGCCGTAGCGGGGGCAAAGTCCGCGTAAAAAATCTCGGAGGTCAGGCCATAGGGCGCGCCTGTGTCCGGGTGGGGCGCCATCGCGGCGCGGCCGTCCAAGTATCGAGAAATCCCCTCGAAACGGTCCATACCCCGGCGGCCGGCGTCCTCGGGTGTGCCGGGGCCCGTGTAGTCTAAGGCGATCAGGCCCACGCCACGCCGATTCGTGAAAAAGCCCGCCACCAGAGCGGCGTCGGATGCGGTGTCCGCCACGGCCATCGTCCAGTTCGACACGAAACCCGGTCCGAACAAAAGCGACATTCCATCACCGACGCGACGGACTGTCGCCTCGTAGTCGAAGACCAAGTCGTGGCCATTGTCCAGCACAGAGTGGGTGGCGGGGTCCGGCCCCAGGAACAGCGCCCCGCCGGAATCGGCATCGGCGGCCACTGGCGACAGCGAAAATACCCGGAGGCCCGGTTCAGCGGCTGGCTGGGCCAGCCACAAAATGTCCAAGCCCGCAGTCAGAAAGGTGGCTTCAGCCCGCATGCCGAAATGGGAGACCAGCTCTGGCCCACCATCGTCTGGCGTGCTTACAACCTCGACGAGCAGGCCCGTCCCCATCGTGTCGTCCAACGCCGCCGCGCTCCAGGTCCGCGTGCCAGCGTCCGAAGACGCCACGCGAAACTCCTGGCCACCTGCCACCTTGTACCAGGCACGCGATTCGGCATGGCCCAGTACCAGGACCGGCGCCCCACCCGATGGTGGCCGCACGCGCACGTCGAAGCGACCCGACCTTAGATCAAACTCCAGAACCAAGCGACCCGCGTCAACCGTGACTATCCCGTTCTGCTGAGAAGCGGTCACCCCGCCGTGCTCGAACGGTGCCGGCACGTCCACCGACACGTCCGCCGTGACGTCCGGACCAGCGTCGACTGCAACATCGACGCCGGGATCGTCTGGCACTTGGACATCGAACGCATCAGGTCCGCCATCGTGTGGCAACACACCGCCACCGCCGTCACAGCCCACAGACGCCGCCAGGACGAGCACGGAGAAGCAGGCCAAAATCGACTGAAGCCACCGGATGCGGAGGTGATCTATCATGGAGTTTCCTTCGTAGGCGATCGGCAAAATGGTGTCACGGAACCGGCGGTTGGATCAACCCATGAAAGGACTCCATAAACCCTCCATCCTGGCCAGTGCCGTCAGTCACTCGACCCACATCAGGCTTCACACAAAAAAAAGGAATAGTTCCTTGCGGGCCGTCCGGCTTACCTCGTTGATGAAGCTCCCCGACAAGACGCCCCGGAGAGGCGACAGAAGACGGTTGGATCTTTTACGCGCTTCCCTGAAATAACCGTGCCGGT
>CAZHDQ010000280.1:0-4660 GCA_964531595.1 uncultured Anaeromyxobacteraceae bacterium | reverse complement strand
GTTGCTATCCGGGTAATCCACGACTCACGAAGACGATTCAGGGTGGGTGTCTACAGCGGCCCACAGAAGATCCAGGACCCAGAGGCTTCGATTCTGTTCCAGTTGGACGCCAGTCGTCGTTTCGCCCGGAAGCAGTTCCGGCGTGATAGGCCAAGCCGGGCTGTAGACGTTGACGACGTTCACTTCCAGGCCGGTTTCAAGCCGCACCCGCCATCCGCCTAGGTTGTTACGGAAGCGTTCCATTTCCCGGTTGACCCACGGGATCGAGGCTTGCAACGCCAGAGGTTGCAGCAGCTCCCCCTTTGCCGACGTAGCCGAGACGAAGCGTTGGGGACTGCCGGTTCGGGTGACGGGGTGAACGGCGGCCACTGTCCATCGTTCCTGCACCCAGTCTGGAATCGACTGGACTTCCTGAAGCACGGCGACGTCAGGGTCTACTTGCCGCAGGATGTCCCATGCTGGGCTGTCCGAGCGTGACCGCCTGCAGTTCCAGGTCATTGCTTTCAGCATTCCAACTCCATCAGGAACTCTCGACCAGCTTTGTCCAGGTCGCCCCCGATCTCGAACGTCATGCTGCGCACCCGAACGTCACCGACCCGCGCGTCCACGGGTCGCATTGGAGGCTCTGGGTAGACGAGGAAGGTCGGCGATCAGATTCAACACTAGCTGCGATCCAACGCTGCGGTGATGATCCGTTCCACCACATCAGGGGGTGGCCGGGACGACGCTCCATCTGCGTTCCTGGGCGAAACCCGACGGTCGAGCCCCCGCTCCAGTTCCGTGAGGGCTCCTGGGTTGGATGGGCGAGCCGTATCGGAAGTACCCCTCGCCATCGGGTTCCACACGTCCAAGCCGGCACCGAGTTTCAACCCGCCGATTCGCGGCATGCCCGGCGTCAAACACGATCGTGCCGTATTCCCCGCAACAGACTGTCGGCCGCCCGATATCGCGTTCCGATCGGTCCCGAACCGGCAATGTACCGCTACAGTGCGTTGAACGCGTCCACGGCCAGCGCCAAGATCGCCATCGCGGTGCGCAGGTCATCCTCACGGAGCACGTATGCGATCCGGACCTCACTCTGACCGCGGCCAGGAGTCGCGTAAAAGCCGTTTCCAGGGGCGACCATCACTGTGCTGCCCTCGTGCTGGAAGTCGGTCAGCAGGTACCGCGCAAAGGCGTCAGCATCCCGCACAGGCAGCTTGGGCTGGACATAGAAGGCCCCCTCGGGAACGGTGCAGACCGCGCCAGGCATGCGGCGAAGGCTTTCTATCACCACGTCCCGCCGCTTCTGGTACTCGGCGATCATGGGGGGCACGTTCTTTGCGATGTGGCGGTACCCTTCGATTGCCGCGTATTGCTCTAGGGTCGGCGGGCACAAACGTGCCTGGGCGAAACGGAGGCAGGCGTCCAGGACCTTGCTGTTCTTGGTCACCAGGAACCCGATCCTGGCACCGCAGGCCGAGAACCGCTTGGAGATGCTGTCCAGGAGGATCGCCCGGTCCAATTCACCCATCTCCGCCGCAACATCGAGGAGGCTCACCGCTTCAGCGCCCTCGTACACGAACTCGCGGTAAGCCTCGTCTGCCAGGATGAACAGGTTGTTTTCGACCGCCAGTTCCACCAGGGTCTGGACCTCGTCCCGGCGCATGACGGTGCCGGTCGGGTTCGAAGGGGAACTGTAAAGGATCGCCCGCGTGCGAGGCGTGATGGCGGCCTGGATGGTTTTGCGATCTGGCAGGTGGTAGCCGTCCTCGACCCGAGTTTCGACGGGGACCAACCGTACCCCGGACATGCACGCGAACCCGGCGTAGTTCGTATAGAAGGGCTCGAATACGACGATTTCATCCCCATGATCGCAGAGCGCGTTCATGGCGAACAGGATCGCTTCGCTGCCGCCCTCGGTGACCAGGACCTCCCCAGGGGCCACAGGCATGCCCAGGTCTGACAGGTAATCAGCCATCGCGCTGCGGCATTCGTTCAGCCCCGCCGACGGCCCGTAGGCCAGCACCGGATCCTTGAACTTGCGCATCGCCTCCATCATCTCAGGCGGGGTGGCGATGTCTGGCTGACCGATGTTCAGGTGGTACACATTCACACCCCGAGCCTTCGCCTCGTCGGCCAGGGGCACCAGCCGTCGAATGGGGGAAGCCGGCATCGCCTTAGCTCTTTGAGACAGTTCCATCGGATTCTCCTCCATGCTAGGACCGCAGCCACTCTATCCCGTTTGCGCGAGTTCTGAAAGGACATTCAAGGCGCGGCGAGCCGGGGAAAAGTGGTAAAGATTGCGGATTGATCGGATCGCGACGCCCAAGTTCAAGCGGCCGATAGCCCAGCTCGACGATGATGTGCGGCGAATGATGACTGTCCAGTCAGATGCCCACGAGCTTTCATCGACGAAACAGGCCGGCAAAGTCGAAATTGCAGGTTAATCGGGAAGCGTCGGCCAGAAGTTCGCGTGTATTAGAAATGGATCATCAGAAGCACTGGGGCATGCACATCTGCGCCTGGCCGAATAGGTCGCAGCATTTTTGGTCATCGGGACAGTCCTCGTCCTTTTCACAGGCCCCGCCGAAACACTCGCCTTCGAGCATGCAGGTCTTGATCCCTTGCATGTCGCAGCACTCCTGGCCGTCGTCGCAGTCTTCGTCAATCTTACAGCTCCCGCCGATGCACTGGCCCTGGGCGACGCACGACGCTGCGCTACCCTCGTGTATGCAGCATTCGCCACCTTCGCCGCAGTCTTCGTCGATTAGGCACTGGCTGGGGCATTCGGTGCTAGCTGCGCATACGGTGCCCATCCCTGGGACGATGCAGCAAACCTGGCCTTCCTCGGTGCAGTCCGTGTGCGCGGTGCAAGGGGGCAGGTCAGGGCCCTGGTTGGGGCATGCGCCCGTGGGAACGCAGGTGTTACCCCCAGCGGCCAGATCGCAGCACTCGCGGCCCACCGGACAGTCGGTGTGGATTTCGCACACCTCCCAATCACCGCACCCGCCGGATCCTACACAACGCCATCCCAATTCCAGGACCTCGCAGCACGTATCGCTGATGGGCTCGCCCTTGCTGTTCTTGCAGACGTCGTCCGCTCCCGCACACTGGACCGACCCCGGGCACTCCGACGAAGACACACAGATCAGCAGACCATCGCCGGCGTCACAGCATACCTGGCCCAGCGGGCATTCCGTGGTGGCATGGTTGCACCGCTGGGGGCACTGACCCTTGTCGACGCAGACCAGGCTGTCCCCCAGGTCGCAGCACTCTTGGTGCGAAGGGCAGTCACCGGGCCCCGTGCAGTTCTTGGGGCACATCGCATCGGCCATGCACATCGGTTCCTCGGCCAAGTCGCCGAACTTGCAGCAGACCTGACCGGTCTTGCAGTCCTTGTCCTCCTCACAGCCACCGGCTACGCCTGGGCACATGCTCTCGGGCATGCACATCTCCATCTGGCCGGCGAAATCGCAGCAGACCATGTCTCCGGTACACGCCGGGCCGGTTCCGCAGCCTTTCACCGCGACATCGTTTTTGCCTGAATCAAGTGGCACGTCCGGCGTGGTGTCCGCGGTTTCGTCTGTTGATGTGACGACATCTGGTCGTTCGCCAGGGTCCCCAACCACGGAATCTTCCGCGGCATCGTCGCCAATCACGTCGGCGACCTCGCTGTCCATGCCTTTGACATCCAACGGGACTACGTTGTTTCCGCTGGAACACGCCCACAGCATCGCCAACAGCACCATTCCACCAGACCAGCGCATGACCGCTCTCCGAAAATGTCGGCAGGATCTGAACAGATGGCGGCCGGCTAGTCAACCGTACTCGTTATCAAAGATGCAAATGTTTCGGGCCGATCGGCTTTTGGTTAGGCATCGTCCACGTGGTCCTGGTGGAGTTGACGGCCAAGACCTTGTAAAGAGTTATCTGAAGAATATGGTCGAGTCGAGGCAGCGCTACGGCCTTCACACACCGCAACAACTTGCGTGCGCTCCTGGCACCCATGACACCGAATGATGTATCGCAAGATTGGCGCGAATAAGGTGTACCCAGATTCTAATAATCGTCGTACACCGCAATCTGCGGAGGGCGACTCCTGCGTGGACTGCACATGCGCGGTGGTGTCCCGGGCTGACTGTCTGACAATTCCATATAATGTCATCGTTTGTTGCCGACGAAGGAGGGGGCGATGGGGAATGCTGCTGGGCGGAGTGTCCGAATCCTGGCGATTGCGACGGCTTTGGCTTTGATCTTCGCCGCCTGCCTGGATGCTGAATCTGGGGACGGCGATACCAAGTTCGTTGTGCCTGCGGACTGGCCCGCATGTCCGGGGAACACGGCCGTAGATGGCTTGGACGCAGGGGTCGACGCAGCCGTGGCGCAGGCCACCCTTTCATTCGCACTGGATGAAAAACAGGCAGCGGCGTTGAGGTGCCTGGGCCACCTGCCGGGCAACCGGGCGTTCGCCATCGATGATGGAACAACCGAGGGCTCATACACCCCATCCCGCGTGCGCCTTGACCTGCCCTTCGAGGCGGGCGAGGACTTTCGGTCATCCCTGGATGCAGTGGTCGCGGTGGTGAAGCCGCTCGTTTTCGCGGCCTGGGGCGTGACCGACGCATACCAGACCCGATCCCGGTTGGAGGCGGCGAAAGATTTCGATCGTACGTGGGGC
>CAZHDQ010000279.1:0-4670 GCA_964531595.1 uncultured Anaeromyxobacteraceae bacterium | reverse complement strand
GCAGTTGACCCTGTTTCGCCGACCTCGGTCGTCGGTTTGACGGTGAATTGGGGTAGCAGTGTCGAGTCAAACGTGTCGGAACCAGGTGCGACACACTCCGGCCTCGGGCGGGGCTGGCCAGGCCTCAAAGCCGCGGCCCAGAGCAACGTCTATTAGCGGCGCGGGTACGAACGGCGTCACCAACTCATAGACCCCGCCGGCCGGCAGCGCGGCCAGATCCTTCATTACGATCTCAAGAGGGTGCCCACCGCCCTCGATCACCTCGCGGGCGTCAAAGGATTTCGCCGGGCCGACAGCCCAGTCTGGGCGTGGCAGGTACACAGCGGGTTCGTCGTGCGACATCGATTGAGCCTCCTTGCCCAGGGCGAACGTGAGGTCGGATGGCTCCATGCCCGCCGCCTCGCGCAGCCGCGTGATAAGCGCCCCCAGCGGGACACCGCCGATCTTCGCCACTTGGCGCAGGTTGGCGACCTTCAAAAGCGTGCGCCGAAGGATCGGGTTCTTCAGGCGCCGAAACTCCGGCGACATCTCTGCCAGCGCCGGTTCGACTTCAGGATAGTGTTCCAGCAGCGCCTGGACCTTTGTTTCCGGCGTGATGTCAAACTTTTGGCCGTTCATCCGCGCCTCCACCCACATCCCAGGACAGCAACCGACGCTCGCCGGTCAACGCCCGCTTCTCGGTCAAATCCTGGCTGATCTCCAGGCAGCCCATGTACGTGCCGTCGGCGTCTCGCAGGGCGCGGTATTCGATGTGCAGGAACCGCCCCTTCATCTGGATCCAGAACGACGCCTCGTCCTTTTGACCAGAACGAAACGCGTCCAGGATGCTGTCCACGACGTGCATACTGGCCGGCGGGTGGCAGTGCTGAACCTTGCGCCCCAGGATGGCTCGCGTCCGGGCGAAGATGCGTTCGGCGCCCTGGGTAAAGAAGCGCACGATGTCATCCCGGTCTACGAACGTCAGGTCGAACGGCACCGTATTCAACAACAACGTCAGTTCGGGCACCGTCAAGCTACCGCTGGGCAGAACGACCCGCGAGCCCGCCCCAACATCGCCATCGCCGGTACCATCGTGGGTATCTGGCAACTCTTCTGGCCTCCACGTCTCGTCGGGGTCGATCAGGCAGAACCCGATCTCGGCACTGCCCAGGGCCACACCCCACCATTCGGCGTCGTCCAGAATGTCCAGGCACATGGGGAACAGGATCTGTTCTTCCTTGTCGATCATGCCGGCCACTGCGTCCATCGCGGGTTGCAACGTTAACGAAATCAGCACATTCGCATCCCCAACCGTCGCACCGCTGGCCGCCGCTTCCAGCGCCGCGATGGCGCCCTTCAGGAAGGCGCGAGTCTCGTCGTGCTTGCCCCACATGACAGTCGGTGGCCCGGTTGTGCCACGCTTTTCCAGGTACGGGAACAGCAGGTTTTCCTTGCGCAGGTAGTGCTTGTCCACGTCCATCAACGCGTTCACGTGGGCGCGGATTTCGGTCAACGCCCCCGTGGCGTCATCGTCGTCGTCAAGCGTGGATATGTCGAGCGCCAGGCTCGCGATCTGGCCGAGTTCCAATTCCAGTGCACGATTTTCTAGTTGAAAGATGGCGACCGGATGGCCGGCAGGAGCCTGCCGTGCGCCCACCTGGGAGATCGCACCCTGAAGCGCTTCGGTATGCACATCGCACAACTTCAGCACCTCGCTCACCGGCAGGCCTTCAGCGATCAGTTCCTGCTCAACTTCCACCACCTCGCCGTATGGTACCTGGCCCAGCAGCCGCACCAACTGAGGGCGCACCGCGTCCGGGGCGTGCCCTTCGTGCAATTGCAGGATCATGTGCTTCAGCAGGTCCTTGCGCCGTCGCGCGTTGTCGATGATCTCGCTCATGTTCGTCCTCCATCACATCAGTGCCCTAACCGCCGGCCAAAGCCCGGGGAAACAGCACGTTGTTTTCCAGGTGAATGTGCTCGTGGGTTTCCCGTTCCAACGATTCCAAGCCTTCCCACAAGGCACGCCAAGTCGCGCAGGCTTCCGCCGGGACTCGGTAATCGCCGGTCAGGACACGAATCTCGGCTAATAGGGCACCCAGGACCTCGTGCTCGCGTTCCAGCACACCCAACGCCTCGCCCGCTGTGGCCCCGGATCCGCCCCGGATCCACGGGAACACAACCTGCTCTTCCTTTTCCAGGTGCGCCACCAGGTCCTCGCACACCGCCGTTACGATCTTTGACAGGCGGCCGAAAAGATCCGGGAACTTGTCGCCGTGCGCGCGTAACGCCGCTGCGGTCCAGTCGGTCAGCCGGGGAAGTGCCTCGTCCAGCGGTCGGTGGTAATGCGTCAGGATGTGGTCCAGTAACACGTCCAGCGGCGCCTCGTCCCAGCGGCGGTCCGACGTTTTCGTGCGCGCCTCCTCCAACTCGACCTCGCCCAGGAACCGCTCGGTAGTGATACCGGCTTCGCCACAGGCCGTATCCAGCGATTTCAATCCCCCGCAGCAAAAATCGATCCGGTGCCGGTGGAACACCGGGATGGACAGTGGTCGCTCGGTTGCGATCCGCGCGACGGTTGTTTTCGGGTCCATGGATGCCATGAGAGCCTCCTCATTCCAGACACCGTTTCACAACAGCAAGGGACGTGCCGCAACCAACAATCGGGTACTTACGGCAGCGCGTTGTCGTATTGACATCAAAGTTGCGTTGTTGTATTGACCCTTTATGTTGTCAAATCTACACGATCATAACCTTCCGCTGCTGGACATCGCTCTCGATCTGGCCGAAAGCCTGGCCGCCGAGGACCGCTTCCGGCGCCTCCTGGCCGCAGTACGCCGGATGGTGCCTTGCGACGCCGCAGCGATCCTGGAACTGCGGGAAGGGCTTTTGGTCCCGGTAGTCGTGGACGGTCTGCAATCCGAGGTGGCTGGTCGCCGCTTCGAACCTGCCGAACATCCGCGCCTGCTTCGCCTGTTGGCGGCCGATGGACCTATCCGATTCACTGGGTCACCCCTACCCGACCCGTTCGACGGGCTGTTTGCAAATCACCCGGGGGCCACGGTGCGCGCCCACGCCTGCATGGGGTGCCCGCTTCGTGTGGAGGGCCGTGTCCTAGGGGTGCTCACCGTCGATGCGGTCGATCCGGCGGCTTTCGACGACCTGGACGACCAGACCTTCGCAATGGTAGCGGCACTGGCCGGAGCCGCCCTACGGACCGCTGGACTGATCGACGCGTTGGAGAGGGCAGCAGCACACCAGGGGCTGGTCGCCCGTCAACTGGGGCAGGACCGACGCCAGGGTGGTGCGGCCGAGATCCTGGGAACCAGCGCCGCCACGGTTCGGGTCCGCGACGAGGTCCGCCTGGTCGCGGCATCGGACCTGCCGGCACTGATTACCGGCGAGACCGGCGTGGGCAAGGACGTCGTGGCCCAGGCGATCCACGCGCGCTCGGCCCGCGCCAACGAACCGATCCTCCACGTCAACTGCGCCGCGTTGCCCGAATCCATCGCCGAAAGCGAGTTGTTCGGGCACGTCAAAGGGGCCTTCACTGGAGCGACCGACCACCGCGCGGGCAAGTTCGAGGTCGCCGACGGCGGCACTCTATTCCTGGACGAGGTCGGCGAACTACCGCTGTCCGTGCAGCCTAAATTATTGAGGGCCATCCAGTCTGGCGAGGTCCAGCGCGTCGGCGCCGATCACCCCATCCGCGTCGACGTCCGGATCCTGGCGGCCACGAACCGCGAACTGTCCGAGGAGGTCCGGACCGGCCGCTTTCGTGCCGACCTGTACCACCGCCTCGCCGTTTTCCCGATCCACGTTCAGCCGCTAAGGGAACGGCACGAGGACATCCTGTTGCTGGCCGGTTTCTTCCTGGATCGAGCCCGTGTGCGCCTGGGCCTCGGTCCGGTGCGCCTGGAACCCGAAGCCCGCGACGCCCTGATCACCTACGACTGGCCCGGCAACGTCCGAGAACTGGACCACGTGGTCTTGCGTGGCGCCCTGCGGGCCTCGGCGGGGCGGCGTCACGAGGCCGTCCGTATCGGCGCGAGCCACCTGGGACTTGGCCCGGTGTCTTCGTTGCCTTCCGGGAAGTGCGCAGGGTGCGACGCGAAGCCGACAGCACTGACGTCATCGACGACAGAGATGGGCCTGCGCGAAGCGGTCGATGCATTCCAGCGACGGCTGATACTGGAAACACTGGACCGCCACCTGGGAAACCGCGCCGCGGCCGCACGGGAACTAGGCATGGACCGCGCCAATTTCCATCGCCTGGTGTTTCGCCTGGGTCTGGGAACGTCGTAAGGGCACTGATTCCTGGATTCCTTTGCCCCAAGCAGGCCAGCCGGCGTGCGGGAAATTCGGTTCGGCGACATCTCAGGATACCGAAAGTGGACGGGGTCGAGGTGTTGCGACGGGTTCGCGACGACCCTCAAGACATGGCCACCTGCCGTGAGCTGGGCAGCGCGGAGTACGTCGTCAAGTTGGTCCGACCCGATAGGTTCCAGGAATCCATGGATCGCCTGGTCATGTCCATTCAACAGGTACTCTCGTAATCAGGGCCACTTTGCCCGTGTGGCGCGTCATCCGGCGGCTAGGGTGCAGACCGCCATTTTGGACTGCATTTCAGCGTTGCCGAATCGGCCTCGCGATGGTACCAATCGTTTCATGATGAAAACTTCCCGGCCCCG
>CAZHDQ010000278.1:0-4687 GCA_964531595.1 uncultured Anaeromyxobacteraceae bacterium | reverse complement strand
GTCGTGCCGTCAGGCAGGAACCGGTCGAAGGCATAACTCATTATTGGCTGTGTGTATGCCCAGTCCGAGTTGGTGATCAGCAACAGCTTTTTTCCCGCTGCACGCTGATCCATCAGCATTAGCGCCAGATCCGGATCTGGGTCTACAAAGCGTTCCGGGTCGGCCAGGATGTCCGCCTTCAAGCGCCCCTCCATGTGGGCGAAATCCAGCGTGCTGCGCACCATGTCGTACAGTTCGCCGTATCCCATGACGCCGTCGAGCCGCCGGTCGTCCAGGCGATCAACCAGTTGCGCGTACATGCAGCCTTCGGACAGCGAAAAGAACGTGTTCATGAATACCCAGCGCGGCTCGGACAGGTCCACGCGGGTGCGCCCGTACACCTCCCGCAAGCGCTCGAACGGCAGTTGCCGCGTGCCGTGGAATGCGTGCTTGACCGTCCCGAACCTGTTCGTCTTGACGATGTTTCCATGTTCCTTGTCGACAACCAATCCACGCATGAACAGGGCGGGCACGAACTGGAGGTCCGCAACCGGCAGCCCCTTCTCGGCCAGGCCTTGCCTCAGGTGACCGTATGCCTGGCGTTCCCACTCGTCGACCCGGTAGTGGATCAGCGTGTAATCCATGTCGAACCCGATGGCCCGGATGGCGCGCAGGTTCAGAGTTCGGTTGCAATACACCCTTCGTTCAGGGGGCGGCAGTGGCACGTCGCGGCGCCGGGACATTGGACGGCTCCGAAATGGATAGCGGCATCGTAGACCATCACCTGGACAGCGGCAAATTGCCAGGGTCGGCAGAAAACAGTTTCAGGGGCCAGTGTTTCTGACAAACCGCGACGAATTGGGTAGACTTCGGCGCGATTTTCCCGGGAGGTTCCATTGCGAATCCGACTACTGCGGTGTCTGCGCGTACCCGACGTACCGATCCTTGCGGCATCACTATTGTCACTGCCGCTGCTGCTGGTGAGCCTAATCCTGGCAACCGGCGACGCCAGTGCCGCGCCGGTGTTCAACGTGCCCGTTACGGCCGTCCAGCCCGATGGGACTGTCGTACACCTGCTGGCCAGCGGCGACGAGTTTTACAACCGTCTGCACGACGCCCGCGGCTTTACCGTGGTCCGCCGCCCGGATGACGGTCGTCTGGTATATGCATCGCGCCTCGGCGACCGCCTGGTACCCACCAGTCTACTGCCCGGCCGCGACGATCCAGCCACCCGCGGCCTGCAGCCCGGCCTCGTGGATGCACCTGCGATCGGTAACGCCACCCGAATGGCCCGGCAGGCTGTCGGCCCCTTGCTCGAACGGTCCGCGCCGTTGTTCGGCACCCTGAACAACCTGGTGCTATTCATCCGGTTTTCCGACGAGGACGAGTTCGTTGAACCGGAAACCATGTTCGAATCCATGTTCAACGACCTTTCCGAGGCGACGCCATCGCTGCGTGCGTACTATCGCGAGGCGTCATACGGGCAACTGGATATCGTCACGCACTTCCTACCACAACCCGTGGACGGCGCGATCGCCAGTTACCAGTCGAGCCACCCGCGGGCCTACTACCAGCCTTACCACTTCAAATTCAACCTCATCGGCTACAAGGACGAACTGGACGCGATCAAGCGGGAACAGTCTCTGGTGAAAGAGGCCTTGATCGACGTTATCCCCCAGATTCCAGAAGACCTGGTGCTGGACGGCGACAACGACGGCGCCGTCGATAACGTCGTCGTAATCGTCAGCGGCGGCCCTGACGGCTGGTCAGACCTGCTGTGGCCCCACATGTCGCTGTTGCTGACCGACACCATGGAGATCAATGACCTGCTGGTGCTGTCCTACAACTGGCTGATGGTCGATTTTCTGGATCAGGGACGCCAGATTGGTGTGCTGGCCCACGAGATGTTCCACACCCTGGGCGCCCCCGACCTGTACCATTACAATCACGACGACATCTCGCCGATCGGCCCCTGGGACCTGATGGAAAACAACGGGGCGACTCCGCAGCACATGAGCGCGTGGATGAAACACCGCTACGGCCAATGGATCGACGAAATCCCCGAAATCACAGTCACCGGACGCTACACGCTGAACCCCTTGGTCGCCCCCACCGGCCAAGCGTTCAAGATCGGTGTCCCGGGCACCACGCGGCATTTCTTCATCCTGGAATACCGACACGCCGAGGGGGTGTTCGAATCATCGCTGCCGGGTTCCGGTCTGCTGGTCCACCGAATCGACTCGCGTAGGTCGGGCAACGCATCCGGGCCACCCGACGAGGTGTACACGCTGCGGCCTGGCGGAAGTCCCAGTGAAAACGGCAGCATCGTTGACGCACCTTTCTCGGCCGACACGGGTCGAACGACCCTGAACCTGGAAACCGACCCCTACCCCTTCCTGGGCGATGGCACCAAGGTAGGATTGCGAATCAGCGACGTCTCGGAGGTGGGCGAAACGATATCGTTCGATGTCTGCCTGGCCTTCCAACAGTGCTGGCAAAAGGACTGCGGGGACGACGGCTGTGGCGGGGTTTGCGGGACCTGCGATCCTGATCAGGTGTGCGATGCGGGCCTGTGCAGCGAGGATCAGGGCTGCGCGACTTACACAACGTGCCTGGCTGACTGCGACGACGACGACTGCCGCGAATGGTGCGGCCGCGTGCCTGTTGTGTGCCCTGCGCCCGACGATTGCCACACCGAAGCGACCTGCAACACGACTACCGGCATCTGTGAATACCCGGTTCTGGACGACGGTACGCCATGCGACGACGGCAACGCCTGCACACGCCTGGACGAATGCGTTGCCGGGATTTGCACTGGCAGCGACCCGATGCTTTGCCCAGAGGCCGAGGGGTGCTTCGCGGCGGGGACATGCAGCAAGAAGACCGGCGAATGCACCGTTAAGCCGCTGTCCCGCGGTACCGACTGCAACGACGGCGACTCGTGTACGAACAACGACATCTGCGACGGCAAGGGGACATGTGCGGGCAAGGCCTACGAATGCCCCGCGCTCCCTTGCAGGTCCGCAGTTGCGTGTGACGGCGAGGGCGATTGCACATTTGAACCAACGGCATTGGGCGAAACCTGCTCTGACGACGACCTTTGCACAGTGGATGATGCCTGCGACGGCGCCGGCAACTGTGCCGGGGTGCCCCTGGCCTGCGATCCGCCACTCTGCAGCACGAACGCCGGTTGCGAGGCGGGGGAATGCGTTTTCGACCTGCTTCCCCAGGGAACGGGCTGCGACGACGGCGACCCCTGCACGCGCGACGAAATATGCGACGCCGACGGCACCTGCGCGGGCACTCTGGACCCTGCCTGCGGCGAGGCACGTGACGTATTCACACCAGGCGGCGACGACGCGTTCGAACCGAAGCCGAACAAGGCCGTGTCCTCCGGTTGCTCCGCGGGGACTGGCGCCGGCAACGACCCGGGCATCCTTTTTATAATGCTGTGCGCCATGTTCATGCTGCATCGAAGCGTTCGTCGGAACCACAACTGACATTAGCTAAGCACGTCACAAACTCGACCAAATCCAGCATCCCTGCTATCAATGTACGGTGTATTCGGAGTGGTCCATGAAGCACAACACCATCGCGTTGATCCTCGGTGGCGGACGTGGGGCCAGGCTTTACCCCTTGACGCTGGAACGCGCCAAGCCAGCGGTGGGCGTCGCAGGCAAGTACCGCCTGATCGACATCACCGTGTCGAACTGCATCCACTCGGGAATCAGGCGGATCTTTGTCATCACGCAGTTCCTGTCGACCAGCCTGCACCGACACCTGATGCAGACCTACCATTTCGATGCATTCTCGGGCGGTTTCGTCGAAATCCTGGCGGCCGAACAAACCCCCAGCAGCGACGCCTGGTACCAGGGTACGGCCGATGCGGTGCGCGAATCGCTGCGCCACGTAGTCCAGTACGACGCCGATGCCATCGTCATTCTGTCCGGTGACCACCTGTACCGAATGGACTACGGCCCGATGGTCCACCACCACCTGGAATCCGGCGCAGATATCACGCTGGCCGCCCACCCAGTGCCCGTCGCCGAGGCGTCCAGGATGGGACTCTTGAGGGCCGCGAAAAACGGCGAAATCCTCGAATTCGTCGAAAAGCCCCAAGATCCCAAGATTCTAGAACGCTTCCGAGCCCCGGATCATCTGCTGAATCCACACGATCAGGAAGAGGCGCACCCGGACATGTACCTGGCATCGATGGGGATCTACGTCTTCCGCCCCTCGGTCCTGGTCGAATCGTTGGAGGATGCCGAAAAGATGGACTTCGGCAGGGAAATCCTGCCGGCCGCAGTTGGTCGCTACCGGATGCACGCCCACGCGTTCGACGGGCACTGGGAAGACATCGGGACGATCCGCTCGTTCTTCGACGCCCACATGGCGATGGTCCAGCAGGACCCCCCGTTCCCCCTGTACGAGCCAGGATGGCCGATCTTCACGCGAACACGCGCGCTACCCCCGGCGCGAATTATGGAATCGGACATCCACAACTGCCTGGTCGCGGAAGGCTCGGACATCACGGGCGCCCATATCCGAGACTCGGTTATCGGATTGCGTTCGGTGATCCGCCCGGGTGCTCGCCTGACACGTGTCGTGATGCAGGGCGCTGACTATTATGCAGGCGAGGAACCGCTGCACGCCCGGGTCGCGCCACCGACCGGCGCGCCGCCCCTGGGCATAGGCGAGAACTCGGTGC
>CAZHDQ010000277.1:0-4698 GCA_964531595.1 uncultured Anaeromyxobacteraceae bacterium | reverse complement strand
TACATCGCTAAGGGTCTCGTAATTGCCCTGCCCCTTGGCGATGACCAGGTCAGCATCCCAAAACCGTCGCACGAAGTCGTCGCTGCACAGGGGAAGCCACGTCCCGGGCACGTCGGACCCGTTGTCGACAATCGGCACGACCGTGTCCAGGCCGGCGACCTGGGCATCCTCGCGCGTGGCGTCATTGAGCACCGCACGGCCCCGGACCGCCAGGGTCACGCACCCGGCGGGCAGCCGATCGATCAGCAGGCGGTCGAATACGATCTCGCCGGCGTTGTCGGCCAAGTACAGGATCTGCCGCGCATTGCCGACCGCATCCCGGAATGCCTCCAGGTCACCAATAAGCGGTTGGTCCACAGCCTGGGCCACGGCGGCCATCAGGTCGTCACGCGACACCGATGCCTTAACACCCAGGTCGATCACGTTTCCAGCCACGGCCAGCCGGACCGCCAGCCCGAAAGGGTCAGGGTCACTAGAAAGCCGTTTTTCCAGGTCCGGCAGCAGGTCCAACGCCATTCGGTTTTGCTCTGCTTTCGCATCCAGGTACGGGTCGGCGTCTCCCAGAATCTGGCGAAGCCGCGCGTGGATCCGCTGGCCCAGCAGCGGCGGCGGACCATCCATGTCCATCGCGTGCGCCCATCCCATAACGTCATGGACCACCCGTTGATGAACGGCCGGGTCAGACGACGCGTGGCGGGCGGCCTCCAGGGCCTGTCGGATAAAGCAAGGCATGCAGTCGAGGGTAGTCTTCATGGCGACGTTGTAACCCGAAACGCCCCGGACACGAAAGGGTGGATGCCCCGGTAGTCACCGGTTTGGCGTCCGAGATCCAACGCCTACCACAAACGGAGCCGGGTAATCGAGGGAAACGCGAACCGGCAGATCAGTGATACCCGCCGCCAGCGACGACCTTGCCCCGAAAGACGCGGAAGATCCAGATCGTGTACCCGATGACGACCGGCATCCCCAGGCCGGCAAACAACAGCATGACGGTCAGCGTCTGCGCCGATGAAGACGCGTTGTACGCGGTCAGGTCCAGGCCCGCCCCCAGCGTAGACGGCAGCAGCACCGGGAACAGCCCTACCAGCGCCAGCCCCGTCTGGAAAGCAATAGCGCCCGCCGACACCAGGAACGCGTAGTACAGTCGACCGGTCCCCAGCAACACCGGCAACGACGCCAGTGATCCCAACGCACCAGCAAGGAACACCCAGAACAGCGGGTGGCCCGGCGCGAACCGCCCGGGTGCGGCAAAAAACGATGCGAACGTCATCGCCGCCCACAACGCCGCCCAGGCGATCCACGCCCGGCTCGCCCAGCGGATCATCCGTTCGTGCAGCGGGCCTTCGGTCTTGATAGCCAGGTACAGCGCGCCATGCGTGACAAACATCGCCAGCACCAGCAGGCCCACACCAATCGCGTACGGGTTGAGCAGCTCCAAGAATGTCCCGATGGATTCACCCCGCGCGTCGATCGGCATGCCACGCAACACATTACCCACCGCCACCCCGAACAGGATCGACGGCAGCAGGCTGCCCAGCCCAAAGGCCCAATCCCAGGCCCGACGCCACCTGGGCGAATCCACTTGATTGCGGAACACAAACGACACGGCCCGAAAGATCAGCGCCGCCAGCAGAAGGAAGAACGCGATATAGAACCCCGAGAATACCGTTGCGTAAACCGGCGGGAAGGCCGCAAACAACGAACCACCGGCCGCCAGCAGCCACACCTCGTTGCCGTCCCAAACCGGCGCGATCGCATCCATGTGCAGACCACGCTCGTGTTCATCCTTAGCAAACAGCGACAGTACGCCCACCCCCAGGTCGAACCCGTCCAGGATCGCGTACCCGATCAGCAGTACACCGTACAAAATGAACCAGGTAACCTGCAGCGTCTGCCATTCCATCATGCCACCTCCACATCGGGGGTGCCGGGCAGCGGTGCCGGCCCGCCGTTCAGTTCCCGCACCAAGACGAACAGGTACAGCGAAAGCAGTAGCGTGTAGATCGCCCCCAGCAGCACCAGGCTGAACACCAGTTCGCCGGCCGTCACCGTAATCGACACCGAATCCGCCGTCCGCAAGAACCCGTACACCGTCCAGGGCTGGCGCCCCACCTCGGCCGTGATCCAGCCCAGCAGATTCGCGAGCAACGGCAGCGGGCCAACCAGGATCAGTACCATGTGGTACCAGCGCGTACGTTGAAGGCGACCAGTCCGCCAAAGCAACAGCCCCAGGGCCGTCACCCCTAAAAACAACCCGCCCAGCGCGACCATCAGGTGAAACGCCGCGAACGGCAGGAAGAGGGGCGGCAGGTCCTCCTTTGGAAACGCGTCGGTCCCCTTAATCTCGGCCGTCACGTCATGAAACGCCAGCAACGACGCCAGACCGGGGATCCGGATCTCGGCCGCCAGCCGCGGCGGGTTGTCCAGTGGGATCCCGAAGATCGCCAGTGGCGCGTGAGTCCCGGTTTCGTATAGCCCCTCGATCACCGCAAACTTTGCCGGTTGGTCGCGCGCCACCTGTCTGGAGTGCCAGTGGCCCGTCGGGTACACCGCCATGATCGAAAACACAAACCCGGCAGCCAGAGCCAGTTTCAGGGCCTGGGCCGCTATAGCTGGAGTGCGGCCCTTGACTAGTAGCCAAGCCGCCGACGCCGCCATGAAGAACGCGCCCGCTATCAAAGCGGCGATCATCTGGTGGAAGAATCGCGGCCACATCGAACTGTTGAAAGTGGCCTCGGCAAAGGACGTAAGCACCGCACGGCCGTCGACCACCTCGAATCCCGCCGGCGTCTGCTGCCAGGAATTGGCCACCAGGATCCAAAACGCCGACAGCGTGGAGCCAATCGCCACCATCCAGATCGAGAACCAGTGTACGCCGCGCGAGACCCGGCCACGCCCCATCAGATAGACACCCAGGAACGCCGATTCCAGGAAGAACGCAAAGATCGCCTCGGCCGCAAGCGGGGCACCAAAGATGTCGCCCACGAAGCGCGAGTACGACGCCCAGTTCGTGCCAAACTGGAACTCCATCACGATGCCCGTCGCCACGCCGAGCGCGAACGTCAGCCCCAGCAGTTTAGCGAAGAAACGGCCCATCCGCTCCCAGGTGGGGTCGCCAGTGCGCCAAGCCATGCCCTCGACGACAACCAGCAGCCAGGCCAAGCCGATCGATATCGGCGGGAACAGAAAGTGGAACCCGATTGTCATCGCGAATTGAATTCGCGCTAGGAGAACCACATCCATCTTTACTTCCCTCCAACTATCCCGCGTCGCGGCCTGAAGTCGCCGGGGATGCTACCACGATGGAAGCGCCGATTCTCAGACCCAAATGGCCCTGGAAATAACGATTTGCATCAAACACAGCTAAATTCTTATAATGCCGCGATCTTGGGCTGCCTTCCTCACGGAGATGATCATGAACATGCTGAAGTTCGGTTGGTTCCCGGTCGCCATTTTGGCTTTCGGCCTAACCGCCTGTGACGGCGGCGCTGTGGGTTCCATGATTGACTTGGGCGGCAACGGTCGCAAGGACGTCATTCAAGAGGACGGCACGGTCGTCGAAGACCCAGGCGAGAGGCCCGACGGCGCCGTTTGTACACCGGGGTCGACCCAGTGCGTCGGCACGAACTTCTTGAAATGCAACGATACGGGAACCGACTGGGTAGTGACTATCTGTGAGCGTGGCACATCGTGTACTTCGTCGGGCTGTGTCGAGACTGTGTGCTCGCCTAATTCCGTGACTTGCGACGGCAATGGCAAAATGATCGTCTGCAAGGCGGACGGTTCCGGTTATGGCTCTGCCATCGACTGCCCGGACGGATACGAGTGCCAGGCCGGCCAGTGCCTGCCCAGCATCTGCGCGCCTGGCACCAAGGAATGCGCGCAGACCAGCATCCTTTCCTGTGAAGGCGACCCACCGGGCTGGGTCGAAATCCCCTGCGCCGACAACGAAATCTGCTTCAAGGGTCAGTGCGTCGACTGCTTCACCGACACCCAATGCACCGACCCGATGGTCTGCGTCGACGGCCACTGCATTACACCGCCGCTGACTATCGTGACCGTGGAACTGCCGGTTGGTCAGATCGAGTCCGCCTACGCTGCGGCATTCGAGGCGACCGGCGGCATGCCTCCTTACGCGTGGTCGCTTGCCGGCGGCACACTGCCAACGGGACTGGCGCTGGCCGCTGACGGTACGCTGGCGGGCACTCCGCAAGCCAAGGGCAACTTCACAATCAAAGTCGCCGTGCAGGACGACGCGGGGCTGTCGGTTCGAAAGGACTTTGAATTGACAATCCTGGACAAGGGCCTGGCGATCACGTCCAAGTCGCCGCTGCCCGACGCCGAGGAAGGCACCGAGTACGCATTTTCGTTTGCGGCCATCGGTGGGGCCCAGCCCTACGGCTGGAATGTTCGTGCCGGCGCGATTCCGGTGGGCATGACGATGTCGTCGGAAGGCGTGCTGTCGGGCATCTCGGCCGCGCACGGCGAGTTCGATTTCACGGTCCGCGTGGTAGATGACGCGAGCCCGGTCGCGTCGGCATCGAAGGACTTCCACCTGACCGTCAAGATCGCGCCGCTGCAAATCATCGGAGATACGATCGTCGACCTGTTCCTGACCAAGGCGGTGATCCTGCCGATGATCACAGTGATCGAGGGAATCCCGATCCCTTACAACACCGAACTGAAGGCCAAGGGTGG
>CAZHDQ010000276.1:0-4704 GCA_964531595.1 uncultured Anaeromyxobacteraceae bacterium | reverse complement strand
GGGTTGTCCGTCGTCGAGGACCGGGTATTTGAGGTCGCGCTGGTCACCTTCCAGGGCGGCGAGGTCGTTGATTCGTTTTGCGAATTGATCGACCCCCAGCAGGCGCTGAACGACATCGTCATGTCCAAGACCGGCGTGCGCCCCCAGGACCTGGAGGGCCGGCCGACGTTCGCGCAGTACGCACAGGATCTGGTGGCCCGGATGAAGGACCAGGTGCTGGTAGGTTACAACCTGCTGGATTTCGACCTGCCGATCCTACAGTCCGAACTGGCCAGGGTCGGGCTGCGGTTGCCTTCATGCTGGGCGATCGACGGACTGGTGCTGGCCCGGGGGCTGGTCCAGGGCGGGCGCCACACGTTGTCCGACATGGCGGTGCGGTTCGGGGTCGAAATGGAAACGGCCCACCGAGCGACGGCCGACGCGGAGGCCACGGTTCGAGTGCTGCTGAAGATGGCGCCGGACCTGCCGGCCGATCTGGACGAACTGGTCCGGTTGCAGGCCCACTGGCGAGACGAACAGCGGGCCCGTCGCGCTATGTGGCGCCAGCGGGGAAACGAACCCCGGGGCACGGGCCTGTTGGGCAGCGAGGTGTCGGCATCGGCCCGCCTGGTCGACGAAAAGGGCCTTGTGGTGCTGGGTCCAGGATACCTGTACGGCCGCGAAATCGACCCTCTGCGCGCATTCATTGGTGCGTATTGCAATCAAGCGGTTGATTCCCGCTGAATCGTGATAGCATTCGGTCATCGATTGTTCCGGGGGGGAACGGTGTCGCCCCAGCGTGGGCCGACTTTCCCCTGACCCAAATGATCGAACCGATTGCGGCGGCGCGGTGAACAGGGCACGCACCCGGGTGCCTTTCGATGCGACGAGGGATTATGCTGCGGGTTATCGGAGCCGTCCTTCTGGCCGGGTCGATTTGCCCGTTTTCCGGATGCTTCCAGGAAATCGACGCCCCTACCTGCGCGACGCTGACCGACTGCCCTGCCGGCCTCGGATTCGCATCGTGCGAGTCTGGACGATGCTTCGTGTCCGGGCGCTGCGACCAAGCCGCGCCAGTTCCCGGCGACCAATGCTGCCCTCGGACCGAGGGAGACCGCTCGGCCGACCTGGACTGTCTGCTAAATGATTTGCCGACCGGGCTGTCCGGGATGGCAACGCCTGCCCGTTCGGACAGCGGTCGAGTTTACATAACCGGACTGACGCTGGACGATGGGGGCACTTCCCAGGTCTGCCTGCGGGGCCTGAATCCGGAGGGTCATTTCCTGCCGCCGATCGTCGTGGGGCCTGGGAAGCTTGCGCTGGCGCCGGTCGCGGAAGGCGATTCGGCATTCGTGGCCTATCGGGACGGAGTGGCGCAAGTCAACGCCGATACATGGATCGTCGGTCGGCGCGTGGTTTCGGCGGCCCCAACCGGCGGGCTCGCCTTGGTCACCGACACCGTGGGCAGCACACTGGCCGTGGCCTGGCCGACGGTCGCGGGCGACATCGTGCTGTTCGACACCGTGTCTGGAAACGACTTTGTCCTGGCCGGCGTGGCCGGCCCCTTGATCGATGCAACCGCATTCTTGCCTATATCCAACCAGTCGGGAAATCGCGTGATCTTCGCGTGGCATTCGGGCGCCCTGGTCGCCTTGGATCCGGGAGCACGCCGCGTTACGGCCACATGGGACCCACCCTCGCCTCTGGTGGTGCCCCCGGCCATCGCAGACCGCACGATCGTGGTCGCCGGCGAGGACGGCCACCTGCGAGGGCTGGCCGAGGAAGGGGGTACGCTCCACGAAACCTGGTCGCTGGACCTGGGTGGATGTGTCATCGGCGGATTGGTTGTGGACCCTGCTGACCGGGTGATCGCCCTGCGCCGGGACGGACGATTGACCGTGATCGACGCCGGGCATGGACTCGTCGTTGGGCAGGGCGACTTCGGCACTTTGATGGCGGATCTGGCCCCGGTGTTGTGCCCTTCGGGACGCCTAGCCGCAGTGACGGCCGGGGGTGGCGGCATCCGGACGTTGCTGCCGGTGGGCGATGCGGGCGCCGACTTCTTGATGGCCATGTGGTTCGACACCCCATCCGCGATAGCAACCGGCATGCGGATCGCGGGGGACCGGATGTACCTGGGAACCGAGGCGGGACGGCTGGCGGTCTGGTGGTTTCCCGAGGGACCGGGCCCCAAGGGCGGGTCCCCGGCGGGCTATGGCGACAGTGCGAATGCGGCGGATGCTGCGACTGGAGGTCAGAGGTGAGGCGACAAATCTGGATCCTGGCACTGGTCACGGCGTGCAGCGGCAGCCCGGGAACGGGACCCGGGGGCGACCTATCCGCATCGGATTCGGACATCGAAAACGACATCGCTACACAGTGCATCACGGCGGACGACTGCCGCGTGGCTACACCTGCCTGCCGGAAGGCCACCTGTACCGCGGAGGGGATCTGCGCGGTGGTCGCAGACGAGACACAGGACGGCCAGACATGTGATACCGACGACCTGTGCGCACTGGAGGCCAAGACCTGTCGCGCCGGCGTCTGCACATACGGCCTGCGGCGAGCCTGTCCTACGCGGACTTGCCGGGAGGCACACTGCGACCCGGACACCGGGGAATGCGCGTACTCGCCCACAGTCGATGGAGCCGTTTGCGAGGCTGACGCAAACCCCTGCACCCTGGACAACTGCCGCGACGGCGTCTGCATCGCGGGCGAAAATTCCTGTGTGTGCATGGCGGACAAGGATTGCCCGAAGCCCGCGGACCGCTGCCTGGGCAACCTGTACTGCGACACGGAGGTCGGCCGGTGCGTCCCCGACCCGGAAACCCGGGTCGTTTGCCCGCCTTCGGGCGAGGCTTGCCGGGCCGTCGTGTGTGCCCCTGCAGATGGAACGTGCATCCTAATCGCGGTCCCGGACGGCATCCTGTGCCCTGCCTCGGACCCGTGTACCACCGGCGGGCACTGCGCCACCGGGGTATGCATCGAGGGACCCACGTGCGTTGACGGCAACCCTTGCACCCGTGACGACTGCGACCCGAAATCGGGCGCGTGTACGTTCGTGGTACAAGACGGCGCTTCGTGCGACGACGGCAACGCCTGCACGGCCGAGGACTCGTGCGCAGGCGATGCCTGCACCGGCGAGGCCATCGTATGCAACGACGACAACCCATGTACGATCGATACCTGCGATCCGGAATCGGGCTGCACGTTCACCCCGAAGGCCCCTGGAACCCCCTGCGACGACGGCGAAAAATGTACCGAGGACGACAAATGTGACGCGCAGGGCGTTTGCGCGGGTTCGGTTCGTACCTGCGACGACGGGAATCCGTGTACCGACGACACGTGCGATGACGCGACCGGCGGCTGCGTCCGGGTCTTCAACCACGCGCGGTGCGACGACGGCGACGGATGCACCGACGGCGACCGCTGCTCAGGGGGCGTTTGCCTGCCAGAAAGCCGGATCCCGGGATGCTGCCTAAAAGACGAGGATTGCGAGGACGGCAACCCCTGCACGATCGACTTGTGCATCCAGGGCAGTTGCCAGGTCGCGCTTGAATCGGGACGCGCGTGCATGGCGACCGAGGACGACTGTACCCGGGGCTGGTGCGATGCGGACACCGGCGAATGCCGGGACTGGGACGCGACGCACCCGCAGCGGTTGGTCGACTGGAAGTTCAGGGAAGGCGTGGACGTCTTGGGGATGACGTGGGCGGGCTACCCGGGCCGGATCGTGGAATCCGGGATCGGCCCGGCGACCGATGGCGCGACCGTCGCGTTTTGGCTGCCGCGCCAGTGGATCGAGGCCGGGGTGCGCGTGGTCCACGCGACTCTGGGCGCCGGGGCCTGCGACGACGTGGATCTAGTGGTCCAGGGCGCTCCGGTGACAGAGCGCGTGTGCCTGGATGTGCAGGATCGGGCGCTGGTCGCCTGGACGTGGACGGGTGACAGCCGGCAGCTAGACGCGCAGCTCGAGGTGCGTGAAGGGGCAACCGTCGAACGGCTGGCCTTGTACGCATGGGCTCACCCGGCGTGCAAACCGATGCAGCCTCTGCTTTCCTGGGCACCGGGCGGGGACATGCGACCGACACATCTCGCGACCGCAGGTGACGGCGACACCACGGTTACGAGCCTCTTCGTCCCCGGCAAGAGCGGGGGCACCGCGGGGGCCGTACAGGTCGTCGCGGCCGACATGTTTGGCGAAGACCACTACGAGCGGACCCTGATCGACACGTTCACCCCCTATCAAAACCGGTTCGCGGGGACACTGGCGGCGTTGCCAGACGGTCGGATTGCCTCGGCACATGGTGGGGTGGGGCGGGTTATTGAATTGGTTCCTCTATTAATTGACCAAGTTGGACCAAATTCTTCTGTTCTAACCAGTATGGTTCCCGGTGCACCGGCGGGTTCGGTCGCCGACACCGAACCGACGATGGTCATCGACCCGTGGGGAACACCCGTACTGGCCTGGGCGTTCACGAACACGAACAGCGAGGTCGGCGGGATCGCCATGGCCCGGGGTCAGGCCACGGCCGACCGCCTCGAGTTCCCCGCGCTAGCAACCCAGGTCACCGCCGCCGGCGCCACCGGGCGCGCACGCGACCCGCGCCTGTGGTTCGACAAGGATGGCGGGGTGATCGCCTGGGTCAACGACCTGCCCACGGACCCGCCGACTTACCGGGTCTCGCTGCGGCGCCTGTCGCCGGCCGGCGATCTACAAAATAT
>CAZHDQ010000275.1:0-4751 GCA_964531595.1 uncultured Anaeromyxobacteraceae bacterium | reverse complement strand
CCGGCGGGCAGCCCGGTCGCATCGTCCGCAAACGCCAACGTCGATGCCACGTAAGCAACCGTCCCGTCGGCCGATAGCCCCAGGGAAAGCGCCGTCCCAGGCACCGACCAGCCCGGGGCGACTAGCGGGTCCGACATGTCCACCAGGCCGAACTCACCCGAATCGATGGCGACCAGTCGCGTGCGATCCGGGCACGACATCAGAACCAGTATTACAGGGACGCCCGGATCCGGTTCGCCGGGCACGGACGCCTGGCCGAATCCGAAATCCACGGGGACACACGGAAGCGGTTGCCGCTCGAACATCGGCGCATCGATCAAATCGGCCGCTTCGGCTCGGATAAGTGAAGGCCCTCCGGTCGTATCGTCACGCAGGAGCGCAACCATCACGTGTCTGGAATCGGCGGTCCCCCTCACGACGATGGGCATTCCGTCCACTGGTACCGCATTGAAGCCCGGCAGGAACGGGTCCGCGTCAATATGGCGTCCATTGTCCAGGTTGAGCGCCGCCAACCCGTTGACGTCCCCGTCCAGGACCCACCCGATGCGAGTACCACCTTCCTCGCTGCAGCGATCCAGCCCGACCGGCGTACCCGCAGCGTCCGTGCAGGTCACCGCGAGCCCCAGCGGACGATGTACCAGTCGGGTCTCGTAATCGGTCGTGTCCGAGCAGGCCGCCACGCCCGCAAGCACGCCGACGACCGCCCAGCAAAACCGCGCGGTGCGAAACGGGTCGCCTGGATGCATGGTTACTTCAACCTCTCGATTTCCTTGTGCCGTTGCGGATGGTCAAGGCCCAGGGGCACAACGCTCACCGCGCCTTCCTCGAAATCCGCAATCCACGCCGTATCCCCGGCTACCGCAATCCCGTAGGGGCCTGCCCCAACGACGATCCGATCAACAACGACCATCCGCGCCGGGTCCACAGCGTAGACCGCGTCCCCGCCGAAGTCGGTCACATAGACCATTTCTTCATCGGGACGCCCCTCTGGCGCCCATACCGCGACGTACCCGGGCCTCCCCGACAAACCGACCAGCCCGCGTGGGACCGGCCGACCGTCCGGCCCAAAATCAAGCACAGCCAACGAGGCTGGCGACCGGAATGCAACATATAACGACGGACCTGTCAGCGAAAGTGCCATGCCCCGGTAGTAATCGCCCGTGGCGGCAAGCTGGTTCCAGCCAACGGGTTCCTCGATTGTCGCATTCACCGAACCGTCGGCGTTCAACGCAACTCGGATCACATGCAACAGCGGTTGCATGCGGTTGCTTATGACTACCACGCGCTCACGAGCACTGATCGGCCACTCGACAATCGAATGCAGGCCGCTCGAAAGCGTGACGCCAGTGCGATAGACCGGCGTTCCATCGGCATCCAGGGTGAAGACCAGAAAAGCGCCGTCACGTAGGCTGCCGACGTACAGTGGCCGGGGTTCTTCGATCATCCCGTCCGGCCCGGAAAACCGTACCGGCGCACCCAGATACATCGCAAACGGGTCGCGCGCCTCCGGGAATTCGCCCCGCTCGTCCTTCGGCGCCGCGTCTCGAAGCAAGTCTACTACCGGCACCACGCGCGCGCCGCCACAGCGTTCGAATTTTTCGTCCTCGGAGCCTCCGCAAGTGAAAGCCGGCCGGCCCGCAGCATCCCAGCGCATGTCGACCCGGACGATCGCGTCCTCGTCCCGCAGTGCCAGGTAACCCGCGGCACCTCGGCCATCATCCCCGGCAAGCATCGACAACTCGCCGGCGAAACTGCCAACCTCGATAGCACCGTCGGCCACCACCGTCCGCGTAGCGACATCGATCGGGACGATGGTGCCGCCGGTGTAAAGGCTGTCGAAGTTAGATGAAACGACGTGGACCCACGCACCCGACGGATCCGCGACCACAGCGGTCGGATAGTGGAATGTCGCCGGATCCGGACGGTCGGCCCTCGTGCTATCGCTGCACGCGGCCAGGAACGCGATCGTGACGGCCGCAGCCAAACCCAACCCCCGCACAGGCGAATTGCGCCGTGCAAGGGCCGAGGACCTACCGTCCGGATGTTTCGACGCCACTGCCCTCTCCTACTCGCCCATCACATCAGTCCCAGCGCCGCCTGCGCCGCCGCGATCCGCGCCACCGGGACGCGATACGGCGAGCAACTGACGTAGGTCAGGCCGATGTTGTGGAACTTGTTGACCGAGTGCGGATCGCCACCGTGCTCGCCGCAGATGCCCAGTTTGATATTGGGCCGGCTCGACCGACCGCGTTCCACGGCCAGGCGCACCAATTCCGCGATACCGTCGTCCAACGAAATGAAGGGATCCGTTTTCAGGATGTCGATGTCGTTGGACAGGTAGACCGGCATGAACTTCCCATAGTCATCACGGCTCATGCCGAAGCCCATCTGGGTCAGGTCGTTGGTTCCGAAGGAGAAGAATTCCGCCACTTCGGCGATTTCGTTCGCCATCACCGCGGCCCTCGGGACCTCGATCATCGTGCCGACCAGGTACTCGACCTCGACGCCCTTGGCGGCGAAGACTTCCGCGGCGACACGCCGGACAACGGCGGCCTGGTTGCGCAGTTCATTGACGTGCCCGACCAGCGGGATCATCACTTCCGGATGGACCTCGAGTCCTTCCTTCTTGACGTCGCACGCCGCTTCGAAAACGGCCCGCGCCTGCATTTCGGTGATCTCGGGGAACGTGATGCCCAAACGACAACCGCGATGCCCCAGCATCGGATTGAATTCGTGCAGTTCTTCGACGCGACGCTGGATCGCCTCGATGGAGATCCCGGTCTTTGCCGAGAACTCGGCCTGCTTTTCGGGTTCGTGGGGCAGGAATTCGTGCAGCGGTGGGTCAAGCGTCCGGATCGTGACGGGCCGGCCGGCCATCGCCTTGAAGATCCCGTAGAAGTCCTCGCGCTGGTGCGGCAGCAGTTCAGCGAGAGCCGCACGCCGCTCGGCCTCGGTGTTCGCCATGATCATCTTGCGCATCGACGTGATCCGGTCGCCCACGAAGAACATATGCTCGGTGCGACACAGGCCGATGCCCTGGGCGCCGAATGCGACCGCGAGCTCGGCTTCGTTGGGTGCGTCCGCGTTCGTCCGCACGCCCAACCGGCTGTACTTGTCTGCCAGTTTCATCAGTTTCGCGAACCGCTGGTAGTCGGGGGCGTCCTCGGCCCGCAGCGTCTTGTCCTTCAGGACCTGCAAAACCTCCGACGGAGATGTTTCGATCTTTCCGAGGAACACTTCACCGGATGAACCGTCCAGCGAAATCCAGTCGCCTTCCTTGATGACATGGGACCCGATCTTCACGGTACGGGCCTTGTAGTCGACATTTAGCGTGCCGCAACCAGCCACACAGACTTTGCCGCGCTGCCGGGCTACAAGCGCCGCGTGGGACGTCATGCCTCCACGCTGCGTCAGGATGCCTTCGGCGGCTTCCATGCCCTTGATGTCTTCGGGGGACGTTTCGACGCGCACCAGGATGGTCTTGCCCAGGACCTTCTTGCCCGAATGGCTGTCGACCTCGGCCCATGCCTCGCGCTTCGCATTCATTTCGTCACTGTAGAACACGACGCGCCCGGAAGCGGCGCCGGGGCCGGCGTTCAGGCCCTTGGCTACCAGTCGGCCATCCTTCTTCGCAGCGTCCCGCGCTTCACGTTTGAAGATTGGGCGCAGCAGGACCGTTACACCGTCCGCTTCGACGTGACCCAGCACCTTTTCCTCGGTCGTCAGTCCCTCTTCCAGCATCTCGACGCCGATCCGGATTGCGGCCAGGGGCGTGGACTTCCCGTCACGACACTGCAGGAAGTACAGCTTGCCACGCTCGATTGTGAATTCAAGGTCTTGCATCCAGCCGTAATGCTTTTCAAGCGTCACCTTCGAGCCGATCAGTTCCTCGTAGGCGTGCGGCATAATGCCGTTCAGTTCGGCGACCTTCTTCGGCGTCCGGATGCCTGCGACGACATCTTCGCCTTGGGCGTTCATCAGGAATTCGCCGGTAAACACGTTTTCGCCACTGCCCGGATGGCGGGTGAAACACACGCAGGTCCCGCAGTCATCGCCCATGTTACCGAAGACCATCGTCTGTACGTTGACCGCAGTGCCCCAGTCCTCCGGAATCCGGTACAGCTTGCGGTACTCGACCGCGCGGTCATTCGTCCAGGATTGAAAAACCGAGTTGATCGAAAGCTTCAACTGCTGCCGGGGATCTGTCGGGAACGGCTTGCCGGTGAACTTCAAAACGGCTTCCTTGGACCGCGTGACGATTTCCTGCAGTTCCGTCTCACCCAGATCGTTGTCTTCGTGCTTGCCAGTGCGGTGCTTCACGTCCTCGAGGATTTCCTCGAAGGGGTCGTGTTCGCCCTTGGCCGCCTTCATGCCCAACACGACGTCGCCGAACATCTTGAGGAAGCGACGGTAGGAATCCAGGGCAAACCGACGGTTGCCGGTCAGTTTTGCCAAGCCTTCCAGCGTCTCGTCGTTCAGGCCCAGGTTGAGGATGGTGTCCATCATGCCGGGCATCGAAGCGCGCGCTCCTGAACGGACGGACACCAGCAGCGGATTAGCCACATCGCCCAACTTCTTGCCCGTAGTCTGCTCCAGCCATGCCACGGCCTGGTCGACTTGGCCATCCAGTCCCGGCGCCCATTTGTTGCCATTCTTGAAGTAGAACACGCATGACTCGGTCGTCGGCGTTGATCCGGGCGGGACCTCATGGCCGAGCTTGCACATTTCGGCAAGTCTGGCGCCCTTGCCAC
>CAZHDQ010000274.1:0-4751 GCA_964531595.1 uncultured Anaeromyxobacteraceae bacterium | reverse complement strand
ATCATGCAGATCGGAATGATAGGGCTGGGGCGCATGGGCGCCAACATGGTGCGCAGACTCGTCGGCGCCGGACACGAGTGCGTGGTCTTCGACGTGTCGCCCAAGGCAGTCGACGCGATGGTGCGGGAAAAAGCGGTCGGCACAGCGTCACTTGCCGAACTGGTGAAGAAACTCAGCAAGCCCCGAGTCCTTTGGATGATGGTGCCGGCGGCGGTCGTGGACGGGACCATCGCCGACATCGTGCCGCTGCTGGATAGTGGGGACATCCTCATCGACGGCGGCAATTCCTGGTATGTCGACGATATACGGCGGGCAAAGGAACTTGCGCCAAAGGGCATCCACTATGTAGACGTGGGGACCAGCGGTGGCGTCTTCGGGCTCGAGCGAGGGTACTGCCTGATGATCGGAGGCGAGCCCGAGGTGGTGAGCCATCTCGAACCGCTCCTGGCGTCGCTGGCACCCGGCGCGGACACGGCTACGCCCGCCGCCAAACGTGAGCCGGGGAAAGGAACCGCGGAACTGGGCTACCTGCACTGCGGGCCAGTCGGTGGCGGCCACTTCGTAAAAATGGTTCACAACGGTATCGAATACGGGATCATGGAGGCCTATGCCGAGGGGTTGAACATCCTGCGTGGCGCCTCCATCGGCCTGCGTGACCGAGGGGTGGACGCGGAAACGGCCCCGCTGCGCGACCCCGAACACTACCAGTACGAATTCGACTTGGCCGCAGTGTCCGAACTGTGGCGGCATGGCAGCGTGATCGGCTCATGGCTGCTCGACCTGACCGCAGGCGAACTGGCGAAGGATGCCGACCTTAAGGCGTTTGCCGGTCGCGTATCAGACTCAGGTGAGGGTCGCTGGACAGTAAAGGCGGCGATCGACGAGGGCGTGCCGGCGCACGTGCTCACGGCGGCGCTATACGGCCGTTTCTCGTCGCGGGGGAACGCCGATTACGCGAACCGGATCTTGTCGGCAATGCGCCATGCCTTTGGCGGCCACAAGGAGAAGACGTCATGAGCGGGAAGCCAGCCGACGCCCTGGTCTTCTACGGAGCCACGGGCGACCTTGCCTTCAAAAAGATCTTCCCGGCACTCCAGGTCATGGTCCGTCGCGGCGCGCTGGACGTGCCTGTCATCGGCGTGGCCCGCGGGGGATGGAGTCTGGAGCGCTTGCAGGCACGGGCACGCGACAGCGTTGAGAAGCATGGCGACGGAGTCGACCCCGTGGCCTTCCCGAAACTGATGCAGCAACTCCGTTACGTCGAGGGCGACTACTCGAATGCCGCCACCTTCGCGACGCTTCATAACGAGCTAGGCGAGGCTACACGACCGGTACATTACCTTGCGGTTCCTCAGGGCCTGTTCGAGACCGTGGTCACACACATCGGCCAGACCTGCGGCGGCCCTGGCGCCCGACTCGTCCTCGAAAAGCCGTTCGGCAACGACCTGGCATCGGCCCGGCGGCTAAACACGATCCTGCTAGGCCTCTTCGACGAAAGCGCCATCTTCCGAATCGACCACTACCTGGGCAAGTCCGCGGTCCAGAACTTGGTCTTCTTTCGCTTCGCCAATTCCTTCCTGGAACCCATCTGGAACCGCCGCTACGTCGAAAATGTCCAAATCACCCTTGCCGAGGACTTCGGCATCCGCGGACGAGGGGCGTTCTACGACAAGGCAGGCACGGTCCGCGACGTCATCCAGAACCACATCCTGCAGGTGCTGTCTAACATCGCGATGGAACCACCCCCCGACAGCGAGGACGCCGAAACTCTGCGCGACGAAAAGGTGAAGGTGCTGAAGGCCATCCGCACGCTGACACCGGACAGCGTGGTACGTGGCCAGTTCCGCGGGTATGGATCCGAGCAAGGCGTCGCGCCGGACTCGCGGACCGAGACGTTCGCGGCACTGCGGCTCGAGGTGAACTCGTGGCGCTGGCAGGGGGTACCGTTCTTCATCCGGGCAGGGAAAAACCTTCCACTGACGCGCACCGAGGTGACAGTGGTACTGCGGCGGCCTCCACCAATCGTTCAGGGCCAGGTGTGGACGCCGAACCACGTCCGATTCCGTCTGAGTCCCCAATTCACCATCGCCCTCGGGGCCACCGTCCGCGACGACACGTCTGCGTGTGGCAAAGACCTGGAGTTGGTCGCCAGCCACGACCAGGAAGGGGCCGAGTCTGCGCCTTACGCCGAACTTCTGGGCGACGCGATGGTTGGCGAGACATTCCGATTCGCACGCAAGGACTACGTGGAGGAGGCCTGGCGCATCGTCGACCCGGTGCTCCACGGGGACGTGGCTCCGCTAGAGTACGAGCCTGGAACTTGGGGCCCGCCGGAAGCCGAGGCACTGGTCCCCGGCGGTTGGTTCCTGTCGGATGGCCACCGATAGAAAAACGGCACGGGCCTTGCGGTCTTGCTGTAAGGAGCGCGCGTGAGATTGGAAATCCTGCCAGACCAAGAGACTGTCGCCCGCCGGGCAGCCGAGTTTATTGCCGCTGCCGCACGCGCTGCCGTCGCGGAGCGTGGACGGTTCCTGATTGCGGTCAGCGGTGGGGCGACGCCGTTGCCGATGCTGCGGGCACTGGCAGGTGAAAAAGTGCCCTGGGGCGCCGTCCACGTCTTTCAGGTGGACGAGCGGGTGGCGCCGCCCGGGGACCCGGACCGGAATCTGACTCAACTCCGCGAGGCCCTTGTGAGCCGTGTGGCGCTGCCGCCGACAAACCTTCACGTCATGGAAGTGGAGAATGCGGACATCGATGCTGCGGCCGAAAGCTACGCGCGCGACCTTGCGGCGACCGCCGGGGCCCCCGTAACACTCGACTTGGTCCATCTGGGCCTTGGGTCCGACGGCCATACCGCGTCGCTCATCCCCGGCGATCCAGTGCTCGACGTGACCGACTGCGACGTCGCCACGACCGGCGAGTACCAAGGTCGAATCCGGATGACGCTCACCTACCCAGTGATCGATCAGGCCCGCCAGATCCTCTGGATCGTGACTGGTGCCGAAAAGGCGTCGGCGCTTGCGAGGCTTGTAAGCGGCGACCGGACCATCCCGGCCGGGCGCGTGCGGACCGCCTCAGGCATCATTTTCGCCGACGAGGCCGCGGCCGCTAAACTCGTTTTCCACCGACTTGATCCGCGCACCCCACGTTCACGAGAATCCGACAGTCCGTAAGCCCCGAGAGACAGTGGACGAACTGTTTGCCAGACACTACGTCGAGCGCCCTTACGCGAACGGACCAGGCTTTGACCCGGCCGATGCCGACGGACTGGACCGAATCGACGACGCGTACGCACTGACCACACCTGAAAAGACCGTACTGGCCGCGCAGGGCTTTGTCGTGGTCGACCGGGTCGCGTACAGCAGCCATCCCATTGGATACCAGGACATCTTCCAGCGGGACCTTCCGGTCCTGGTCACGGTCGATTCGATCCTGTTCGCCCTGCACAAATCCTATGACCTGATGCTGCAAGAAACCGAAATGTCCCTGTTGATCCCGATGCTGGACGACCTGCTGGCGCGCGCCCACACCCGCCTGGGCACCGAGTGGCCGTCCGCGACCGGACCCCTGGGCGATGCCCGGGATGACCTATCTGTCGTTGATCGATGCCTTGGAGCCCCGGCAGGTCGGTTGCCGCGCAATCCGGCAAGGGTGTTACCTGGTTTCCTTATCGTTTTTCCGCCGGCCACAGAACCGCGGAAGCAACCGACGTGACAGAGGATTTCTCCGTCTGAACGCGCTTGTTCGGCGCCCTACTGGACCGAGTGAAAGCGTTGAGGCATCCTATCGTCGAGAACGGTCGTTTCCAGCGACCTTGAATCTGTGGTAAGTAACGGATTGCTTTGATCTTGATATTTTCGGGTTGCGGGGGAGGAAGTGCCCAGAAGCGAATTTGCGGGCTTGAAGGATCTTAGGGAAAGGTTGCTGCGCTATAGCCGCGCCGGAGTGGAACGCCTCGGCCGTTTCCAACCGGGCCGGCTCGCTGCAATCGAGGAAGGAACGGATTCTCCTACGGTGACCGAACTTGAGTATCTCGCCGTGTTGTATGGAGTTGATTCCGACGCTCTTGCCGATGACCCTATCGTCCTAAACAGTGGCGATGGGATCGAGGTCATGGCATGCCTAAGCGAATTCCAAGATGTGTCGGACTCTTCAAAGGCTCGAATTGTAGCTTCTGCGAATGCGGCAAGAGATCTCGTTCGCCTGCGTGCCGAATTGGGCACGGTTCTTAAAACGCTTGACTGGACTTTGCCTCACCCCGCAGCAACAGAGACACGTGCTTGGGCGGTTGGTCGGCACTACGCCAACGAAGTTCGTGAAAGGACTGGCCTCGGTAGCAAGCCCATCCGGTCGATGCGTGATTTTGTTGCGGAAGTATTTCCGGAAATTTCAGTTCTATATGCTCATCTCGGCCGGTGCTCGCTTTCCGGCCTGACCTTTGCTGATCAATATCGAGGCCCAACCATCGTTCTCAATCTCGATGGAAAGAATGGGAATCCTTGCGTCCGACGATTCAGTCTTGCTCATGAATTGTGCCATCTTCTCGTTGACTGGAATCGTCGTCAACCGTTGGCGACACTTTCTGGATTCCTATCGGACACGGGTCTTGAGAGCGAGCAAAGGGCAAACGGATTCGCCGCGCGGTTGCTTTGCCCAGAATCTGTCGTACGAACCCTTGCGAGCGCACACGCGACACCCGTCGTGGCCGAGATTCTTGTTCGGGACTACGGCCTTCACCTTGATGCAACAAA
>CAZHDQ010000273.1:0-4753 GCA_964531595.1 uncultured Anaeromyxobacteraceae bacterium | reverse complement strand
GCAACAGATGGCCCTGGATCGCCGGCCGAATCGCGGCGAATAGGTGAATTGGGGGTTACGGGTCCCCCTTGACGACTTAGGCGCATTTGCCCATTATTCGTCGGTGAGGTGCCACGGATTTCTTCGATCTTTGGGACGCCCACACGAAATGGGGACCATGAAGCCAGGCGCACGAAAACTGCTGGCCCTGTTCACGGCGGCATGCTTCGCCGCATCGGGTATCGGTGCCTACGTACATCTGGCGTTATTTCCGCACCACTTCTGCCCCGAACACCACCGATTCGAGGCCGAACACACGGGCCGCGCCTCCCATCACGTCGACGGAGCCGGCGACCTGCATTCACGCCTCCAGGCCGATCCGGATGACCCGGACCCGATTCCCTCCGATGACCATCACGCCTGCCAGGCCATGGCCTTCGCTACGACTGCGGCCGACCTGACGCCGCTTCCGGCACACCTATCGATCATCGCTCCGCCCCTGCCCCAGAATGTATCGTTCGCCCCGGTGCAGCACATCGGGGCCGTCGCCGCGTTCCGACTGGCCCCCAAGGCCTCGCCACCCGCCTGAGCCCGACACCCATAGTTCAATAAACAACCTGACAAGAAAGGTTCTTGGGAGGACGGTTTCATGCGTAAGGACACAATCCTAGTCCCGGAGTGGCGGACCATCTGGCTGCTGCTGCTTGCCCTGGCCCTGCCGACGACGGCCTTTGGTCAGGCCCCGGCTACCGATCAAGCCGAAACTCTGCGCAAGATGCAGAAACAACTGGACGAACTGACATCATGGAAGGAGGCCCGCGAACTGGAGGACCTGCGCCAGGCGGCATCTGCAGCTTCACGCGAGGATGCCCCATCACAGGACAGCGGGCCCCGCGTCTTCCAAGGCGGTGAGCGCGCGCTGCAAGCGTTGAATCCCGAGATCAGCATCACTGGCGACCTCTTCGCGCGGTACGTGCGCCAGGGTGGGGCGGAATATGCCGGCGACGAGCGTTCCGGATTTTTCCTGCGAGGTTTCGGGCTGCACCTCCAGGCCAACCTGGACCCGTTCTCGTTCTTCAAGGGCGCGGTACACCTGTCGCCGGAGGGAGCGGAACTGGAGGAAGGCTACATCACGTGGACCGGCGTAATCCCCCGAGTCAATATCACTTTGGGCCGCTTTCGCCAGCAACTGGGCGTCGTCAACCGTTGGCACAAGCACGCGCTGGACCAGTTCGATTTCCCGTTGATGCTGATGGAACCGTTCGGACCCGGAGGCCTGAACCAGACCGGCGTGGCCGTCGATGTGTTGCTGCCGCGCCTGTGGGCCCATGAGCAGACGGTGACTTTACAGGTGACCAACGGCGAAAACGGTCGCGCATTCGCAGGCGACTTCTTCAGCCTACCGACGACACTGCTGCGGTTGCGATCTTACTGGGACCTGACCCGCGACACCTACCTGGACCTGGGCCTGACCGGCATCCTGGGCTTCGCGAACGGCCGCGGTGTCACTACAGAAGACGGTGCTGTTGCAACCGGCGTGTACGACGTGAACGGGCAACCTCTGGCGCTGTTTGACGCTGACGGGAATGCGATTCGCCTCCTGGCCGAAGTACCCGGCACCGGTCCGACAAACGAAAAACGCCGCTACTCCGCATTCGGCGGGGCTGACCTGACGATCGCCTGGGAACCGGCAAACCGGTCGCACTATGCCGGGCTGACCTGGCGCACAGAATTCCTGTACGGATACCAGGAACAGCCCACCGGCGACCCAATCACCTGGATGGGCGGCTATACGGCCCTGGACGGCAAGGTTTGGCAAGGCGTACACCTGGGCTTCCGGACGGACCTGGTGCAACCCTGGGCTGTGGATAACAGCGGGCACTACATCTGGCAAGTCGCCCCCTACGTCAGTTACAGCCCCAGCGAATTCGTCCGCTTGCACCTGGAATACAACGTGGTGGACGGTGACCAGCAATTACTGCAGCACCGGGCGATTTTCCAGGTTGTTTTCGCCGCTGGACCCCACAAACACGACAGGTACTAGGAGAAACGATGATGAAAAATACGAAACCAATCCCAGTATTCGCGTTGGCCTTGGCCCTGTCGCTGTCCGTGCCCGCGGCGCTTGCTGCGCCAGCGGCTGCCCAGGCCAAGAAGATCCAGGTTGTCACGACCTTGACCGATTTCGCGACGATCGCACGCGTCATCGGCGGGGACCGCGTCGACGTCAAGGCGATCTGTGAGGGGGACCAGGACGCCCACTTCGTACGCCCCAAGCCCAGTTACGCGGTATGGGTCAGCAAGGCGGACGTGTTCGTGACGACCGGCCTGGACCTGGAAATGTGGGCGCCGGCGGTCTTGGACAAGGCCGCAAACCCGCGCGTCATGGAAGGACAGGAAGGCTACGTGTCCGTCGCCACGGGCATCAATTTGCTGGAAATCCCGACGATCAAAGACCGCGGCCAGGGTGGCGTCCACATCTACGGCAACCCGCACATCAGCACCAATCCGTTGAATCTGAAGGTCGTGGCCCGCAACATCGCAACAGGGCTGTCGAAGGTTGATCCCAAGCACGAGGCCGACTACCGGGCCCGCGCCCAGGCGTTTTCCGATGACATTGATCGCCGCATGTTCGGGCCAGACCTGCTGCCGCTGCTGGGCTCCGATACGCTGACGCGACTGGCCGAATCGGGCAACCTGGTGTCGTTCTTGTCTTCACGAACGATCAAGGGCCGACCGATGTTGGACATGCTGGGTGGCTGGATGAAGCAGGCGATGCCACTGCGCGGACGACGGATCGTCACGTACCACAAGAACTGGATCTATTTCGCGCGCGTATTCGGCATCGAGGTCGTGGGCGAGGTCGAGCCCAAGCCCAGCATCCCGCCTTCGCCCAAGCACGTCGAGGACCTGATCCGCCTGATGAAGGACCAAAAAATCCCCGTGATCATGGCGGCCAACTACTTTGACGAGGACAAGGTCAGGCAGGTCGCGGGCAACGTCGGTGCCATGCCGGTCATCGTGCCCATGCACGTTGGCGGAGTACCCGGCGTGAACGATTATTTTGAACTGGTGGACCTGTGGATCGGACGGCTGACCACAGGGCTGGCCGAAGCGGACCGCAGGGCCATGGAGGCCGGCCGATGAGCGCCTTGTCCTTGATGGCACTGCCATTTCTGGAGTGCTTGATCCTGGTGGGAATCCATTCCTACCTGGGCCTGCACGTGATCCGACGACGCGTGATCTTCGTCGACTTGGCGCTGGCCCAGGTCGCAGCATTGGGGACCACGATCGCCTTTTTGTTCGGGCTGAACCCGCATTCAACGGGCGCGTATGTGTTTTCCCTGTCATTCACCTTCCTGGGCGCGGCGGTGTTCAGCCTGACACGGCTACGCAACGACCGTGTGCCCCAGGAAGCGGTGATCGGCCTGTCGTATGCTCTGGCAGCGTCGATAGGCGTGCTGGCGATTTTCGGTGCACCTCACGGGGCCGAGCACATCCAAAACATCTCGACGGGGGCCCTGCTGTGGGTATCCGCCGAGGATGTGCGTGAAGCGGCCATCGCTTACTCGTTCGTCGGCATCATCCACTTCGTCTTTAGAGACCGATTCCGCCTGATTTCCGAAAACCCGGAAGAAGCCCACCGCCAAGGCATCAGCGTGCGCTGGTGGGACTTCCTGTTCTACCTGCTGTTCGGGCTGGTTATCACGCATTCGGTCCAGACGGCCGGCGTGTTGCTGGTGTTCGTGTTCCTGGTGGTACCGGCGATCCTGGGCGTGATGCTGACCGACCGGATGGGCCTTCAACTGGCCATCGGATGGGGCGTCGGTACGGTAGTGTCGGTGCTCGGGCTGGCCGCGTCGTACTATGGTGACCTGCCCAGCGGACCGACGGTCGTGGCGGCTTACGGACTGGCGCTTCTGGGGGTGGCCCTGGCGGTGTACGTCATCCGTGCAAAACGGCGGATACGCGCGCTGGGACATGTGGCATTAGGCACTGTCGTCGTGGCCGTCCTGGCCGTGGGCTTTATCGGTGCCGGTCGTTTCATGGCCGGAATACCGTCGCTGGCGCAGGGGCCGGACCACGATCATCACGCCGGCCACGGGGCGCAAAAGATTTCGGAGGGCCACGCCCAGGGACACGAGTTGGTGGACGATGAACTGGATCTGGCGCAGCGCCTGGTTGGGATGGATCTGGTCGAAAAGAAGCGGTTGCTGCGAGGATTAACGAATGCCAACGAACTGAACCAGGCACTGGACCAGTCGGGGGATGTCGAGGTCCGGTACGCACTGGCCGAGCGATTATTGACGTTGGATCGGCCACGGGGAGCGCGGCGGCTGATCGACTTGATGGCCGACAGCAAGACCCCGCCGATGTTTAGGGACGACGCGCTGCATGCGCTGATGGACACCTTCGGCGCATGCGACCAGGCGTTCGACCCGTGGGCCGCCCCCGACACTGCGGAAAACGAGCGGGCGATAGCGGCCTGGCGGATCAAGGCCACGGTCGGGCGATAGCGCCAAGACTTCACGGTATCGTTGACGTTCACAATTTTCCGCGCACCAGTTACCCATGGAAAGCGTACAGAACGAAGGATCCTTTCGAGGCCCAGTTCTCGGAGGCTGTCTGGGTGGGCGGTATCATCGGCCAGTATATCGGACGCGACGGTCGCAGCCGCGACGAAGGCGTCACGATCACAGTCGGCGGTAAAAAGCGGAGCATCCCACACGAGAGGTCAAAACTTCACGCCGACTTTGCGTGAATCACAAACTCG
>CAZHDQ010000272.1:1365-4757 GCA_964531595.1 uncultured Anaeromyxobacteraceae bacterium | reverse complement strand
CAGCCGGCGCCAGGATCGGCGGTCGCAGCAGACGCGGGCGTGAATAACCCGGGCTAAGAGGCTTGTAGGGAAATCGGGCACCGCGCATGGTCCGATTCGTCGGGCATCCAGGCCTTTGGGGGTCCGGGGCTAAACCGACCCGGATCTGGGACTGTGCCCCCGGAATGACGCGTCGCGCGATCTTCTCAGCGGGACCAAAACCCAGACGATGCAACCCCCAACTGTTACCTTTTCTTCAACTTGTATGCGCTTGATCAATCTTGCATTGATAATTCCTGACTTTCCCATTCCGCTTTGTTACTATCCCCGAAGCCTGACGCGAGGGCCACAAGCCCGGGCGAATAAAACCCCGCAGCACGGGGGCCCTCGCAACCAGATGCCATCCGACAGCCTGCGGGCACGGAGGTGTCGATTGAATCGGGCACACACGAAAGAAAGGAGTTTGGCGTGGCAAGGATTCTGATTGTCGATGACGACCCGGATCTCGTTGAGGACTGCCGCCTTATCCTGGAAAACGCAGGCCATTCGGTGCGCGCCGCGTTCAATGTCCAGGAAGGCATGGCTGCAATCGCGGCCGAAATGCCGCAGTTGCTGGTGCTGGATGTGATGATGGATTCCCCGGACGACGGCATCGTGATGGCCCAGAACCTGCGCAGGCAGGATTTCACGGCGCCCATCCTGATGCTGACCAGCATCGCGAAAGTTACCGGTCTGTCCTACGGGCAGGACGACGACTTGGTACCGGTGGACGCCTTCCAGGAGAAGCCGATTCCGCCCAAGAAGTTGCTGTCCCTGGTGGCCGAACTCTTGAAGAAGGGGGGCTAGGCGATGCTGGTCACCGAACGCGAACGACTGAAGGACGACATCGCGACATGGACGGGCACGCTGGGCCGTGACCGCACCGCGCTGATCCCGATCCTCCAGGAAGTGCAGCGCAAGCACGGGCAGATCTCGGACTTCGCGATGCAGGTAGTGGCGGACCAACTGGACATCCATCCGGTAGAGGTGTTCAGCGTCGTGTCCTTTTACTCTTTCCTGAACTTCGAGCCGCTGGGCCGCTTCGTGATCCGGCTGTGCCGCACGATTACGTGCGACATGGCGGGCAAGGACCGGGTCGCCGCCCAGCTCGAGAATGACCTGGGCATCGAGTTCGGCGAAACGACCCCCGATGGGAAGTTCACGCTGGAATGGGCGAACTGCCTGGGCATGTGCGATCAGGGCCCCGCGATGCTGGTCAATGACCGGGTCTACACCCGGGTCACCGCGGAGAAGGTCCACGACATCCTCGAGGCCTGCCGCAAGACCTTCGGCATCTACGCCTTGGCGAGCAAGGGGGAGGGCCACTGATGATTGCGACACATACTGAACCATTGACCTTTTCAACTATCGAGAAGGATGCCGGCCTTAAGAAGGCCCTGGGCCTGAAGCGCTCGGACCTGATCGCCGAGATCACCGCATCCCAATTGAAGGGCCGGGGCGGCGCGGGCTTCCCAACCGGCGTCAAGTGGAACCTGGCGGCGGCGGCGCAGTCCGACGAGAAGTTTGTCATCTGCAACGCGGACGAAGGCGAGCCAGGGACATTCAAGGACCGCGTAATCCTGACCGATCATGCCGATTTGGTATTCGAGGGCATGACGATCGGCGGATACGCGATCGGCGCGACCGAGGGCATCGTCTACCTGCGGGCCGAGTACACCTACCTGCGCGGGCATCTCGAAGCAGTGCTGGCCGCGCGGCGCACCAAGGGGCTGCTGGGCAAGGACGTCGCCGGTAAGCCCGGCTTCACGTTCGACATCCGCATCCAGATGGGCGCGGGCGCCTATGTCTGCGGCGAAGAAACGGCCCTGATCGAATCGCTGGAAGGCCACCGCGGCGAGCCCCGCAACCGGCCGCCGTTCCCGGTCGATACAGGGTTCATGGGCCGTCCGACGGTCGTCAACAACGTCGAGACATTCGCCTGGGTCACCAGTATTCTGGTCCGGGGTGCCGAGTGGTTCAAGAGCCACGGAACCCAGAGATCCACCGGCTTCAAGTTGTTCTCGGTGTCCGGCGACTGCGCAAAGCCAGGCGTCTACGAGTTCCCGATGGGGACGACGATCGCCAAGCTGTTGGAAGCTGTCGGCGGCGAGGACGCGAAGGCCGTCCAGGTCGGCGGCGCGTCGGGGCACTGCGTACCGGCGTCCGACTTCAGCCGGACCATCGCTTTCGAGGACGTGTCCACGGGCGGCTCGATCATCGTATTCGGGCCCGGTCGGGACATGCTGGAGGTCGCGCGCAACTTCCTGGAGTTTTTCGCGGAAGAGTCTTGCGGCCAGTGTACCCCTTGTCGCGACGGCAACCCGAAGTTGCTGGAATGCGTCGAAATGCTCGACGACGGCGTCTGTTCGACCCAGTATCTGCATGATATCTGTGGCTTGGGCGAGACAATGCAATTGGCATCGAAGTGTGGCCTGGGGCAATCCAGCCCCAACGCCTTCCTTTCGATAGTCAAGCATTTCCGGAGCGAGCTAATGGGCCGCGGCTAGACGGAGCAGCGCGAAGGCTTTTGGAGAGGTGACGGGAACCATGTCTGAAAACACTATTATGGACGACACGACGCGCGCCCCGGTCAGCCAGCAGCCCCACCAGTTCGAAGGGGGCGAGGGCATCGGCGCGAATATCAAGGTGACGATCGACGGCCAGGACGTGAAGGTCCCAATGGGGACGACGATCCTGGAAGCCGCCGAAAAGGTCGGGATCCGGATCCCGACACTGTGCCACCACAAAGACCTGTGCGTCGCGGGCGTGTGCCGCGTCTGCTCGGTCGAGGTCGAGGGCATGCGGACGCTTCAGGCGGCATGCGCGTATCCTATTTCGCAACCGATGAAGATCCACACGCACACCCGCAAGGTCCGCCAGGCGCGGCGAAACATCATCGACCTGATGCTGGCGAACCACTACGGCGAGTGCTACACCTGCGCTCGTAACGGCAACTGCGAGTTGCAATCGCTGGCGCAAGAGTACGGCGTCGATTCGTTTAGGTTCGGCCATCCCGACGAACCGCTCTTCGAAATCGACTCATCGTCGCATGCGGTCATTCGCGACATGAACAAGTGCGTGATGTGTCGGCGGTGCGTCCGGACCTGCATCGACCTGCAGGAGGTCGGCTGCCTGGAGGCGATCGGCCGCGGCGAGGACACCGAGATTGGCACGTTCATGTACAAGCCGTTGGCGGAAGTGGTCTGCATCAACTGCGGCCAGTGCATCAACCGCTGCCCGACCGGCGCGTTGCGCGCGAACGACGCGGTATCCCTGACCCTGCGGCGCGGGGAAGTCGTCGGCTTGGTGGGGGAAAACGGCGCGGGCAAGACCACGCTGATGAACATCCTGTTTGGTCACTATGTGGCCGATGC
>CAZHDQ010000272.1:0-1355 GCA_964531595.1 uncultured Anaeromyxobacteraceae bacterium | reverse complement strand
CCGCGATCGCGGACCCGACCAAGCATGTGGTCAGCCAGACGGCACCGGCGCCGCGCGCGGCGATCGGGGAATGCTTCGGCCTGGAACCCGGCACGCCCCTGACGTTCGAGATGAACACGGCGTTGAGAATGGCGGGCTTTGACCGTGCATTCGACACGAACTTCTCGGCCGACCTCACTATCATCGAGGAAGGCACGGAACTGCTGCTGAGGCTGAAGAAGGCGCTTGTCGACCAAGACGGCCCGGTCTTCCTGCCGCAGTTCACTTCGTGCTCGCCAGGGTGGGTCAAGTACATCGAGCACTTCTATCCTGAAATGCTGGACCACATGTCGTCTGCCAAGTCGCCCCAGCAGATGTTCGGCGCGGTCATCAAGACGTACTACGCACAGATGCAAAACTTGGATCCAAAGGACATCGTGACCGTCGCGCTGATGCCGTGCTCGGCCAAGAAGTTCGAGTGCAACCGGCCGGAAATGGTCGACTCGGGCTACAAGGACGTCGATTACGGTCTGACCACGCGAGAACTGGCCAAGATGTTGAAGGAGGCCGGGATCGACCTGCCGAAGATGCCAAAGTCCGACTTCGACGACCCGTTCGGGTCAGCGACTGGATCGGGGGTCATTTTCGGCGCGACGGGCGGTGTCATGGAGGCCGCGCTGCGGACCGTGATCGAACTGGTCGTCGGCATCAAGGTCGAAAACCTGTTCGCGCATGCCGACATCATCCCGGTGCGCGGCTTCGAGGGCATCCGCTACGTCGAACTGAAGATCCCCCAGGTCGGGCCAGTGCCGGACATCCTGAAGGGCTTGTTCGATTCGTGGGACTTCCTCAACGGCGTGACCGTGAAGGTCGCGGTGGCCCACGGGACCGCCAACGCAAAGAAGGTACTGGACAACATCAAGGCCGGCGGCAAGTTCGCGGAATGCCACTTCATCGAGTTCATGGCATGCCCCGGAGGGTGCCTGGGCGGCGGTGGCCAACCGATCCCGACCAGTCCGGCGATCCGGGCGGCCCGGGCGAAGGCGATCTACGCGGAAGACACCGCGTACGAGATCCGCAAGTCGCACGAGAACCCGGCCGTGATGGAACTGTACAGCAAGTTCCTTTCGGATGGGCCCTGCGGCCACAAGTCCCACAAACTACTGCACACGCACTACACGCCGCGCGGCAAGTACATCGCGTGACGATCGACCGGCAGGGGACCCCGGGCGGTTTTTACCCCCCGGGCCCCTCGCCTTGGCTCCAAATCCACTACGTTGTGTGGGATTCACCTTTTGCGGCAGGCACCAGGGTGGGGATTTCGGCTGATGCTTCGGGCTTGACAACGCCCGCGTTTCGAAAAACAATCCCCCATT
>CAZHDQ010000271.1:0-4758 GCA_964531595.1 uncultured Anaeromyxobacteraceae bacterium | reverse complement strand
CGTCGCCCTCACTGGCGGAAACTGCAACCCCTAAGAACTCTTCGGCGGTCTTCCTGGTTCCCGCGACTACCTCTGGCAACGATCCAGGCCAAGTCGGGGGTTTTTACGACGAAATGGGTGGTTGAAAGTACTGCGGATCCTGTAAAGTATGCCCGCGCGTGCCGTCGGGTTACTGCGCGGGGATAGGCCACTTTAGCTGGAACACTGGCGTCCAGGAGGTTTCGGATGAACGATATCGCCAAGTTCACAAGCCTGATCGGGCTGGCCGCCGCCCTTTTCATCGGGATACCCGGTTGTTCCTCGGAAGGGGGAAAGGCGGCCAAGGACCTGAATCTGGACTATTCGCCCCGAACCATCGATTTCGGCACCGTGGCCATCCTTCAGGAATCCTGGGTTGTGGTGACGCTGACTCACGTGGGCTTTTCCGGGGCCATCGAACTGGCCGACATTTCCATCGACAGCGCCAGTGACGAATTCACATTCGAACCCCCAGCCACGATGACGCTGGAGCCTGGTGAGTCGACGACCATCATGGTGCGATACAACCCCTTGGATTCGATCGATGACGGTGGACATCTGGTTATCCGGCACAATGTCGCGCAACAAGGGAACGAAACGCGGATTCCGATTACGGCTGGTGGCTTCTTCGCCGACTTGATATCAAACCCGAGTCCCATCGACTTCGAGCAGGTTTCGCAAGGCCAGTTCAAGGACATGGATGTGATTTTGAAGAACATCGGTTCGGACCAGGTGGTGGTCAAGCAGATCATGCTGGACCCTGCCGGCAGCACTGATTTCGCGATCCTGGACTTGGTGCTTGGTGACGGTAATACACTGCCGGTCACGCTGAAGCCGAACGAAAGCATGGGCTTGGTTATGCGTTACACGCCGAAATACGACGATGAAAATCCGGCTCAGGACTATTCGTTGCTGCTGGTCGAAGGCGAAGCAAAGGGCTTGGCCGACGCCTGGACGTTCGACGTGTACGGCGGCGAACTTGGGCCAAAGTTGGTCGTGACACCCGGTCAGGTCGATTTTCAATGGGTCGCCGTGGGGGCGCAGGCGGTGGATCGGTTGCTACTGGTCGAAAACGCGGGCAACGCGAACCTGGTGATTTCGGATGCGTATCTGACTCCCGGATCCAACAAGGACATTGCCCTGCCGGATAAATCCGGAACCGCCATCACGTTGAAGCCTGGGGAATCCCGCGACATGCACGTGACCTGGGCGCCCACGGAAGCCTTCCCCGAATCGGCTGACCCTATCGGGACGCTTGCCATCGTCAGCAACGACGTCACCAGTCCAACGATAGTCCCGATCTATGGGCGGGTCGATTCGCCGCTGATTACGGTCGTCCCGTCGCCGATGGATTTCGGTTATGGGGCCCAAAGCGTCCCGGTGGAGCGAACGCTGACGATCCGAAACGATGGCCACGGGACCTTGAAGATCTCGGGGTTCGAGATCGTGGACCCTGTTCCTTCCACCTATGGGCAGGAATTCGCGTTCCAGGTGCCGACCGGCGTCACGCCGAACATGTACGGCGAATACGAAATCAAGGGCAATGCGTCGATGGCTCTGAAGATGAGCTTCACCAACAAAGGGCCTGAAACGGGGGGCGCCAGCGCGCGGTTGAAGATATCGTCCAATTCGATTGCTACCGAAATTGTCTACGTCGCGTTGTCGGCTAAGCGGGTCAAGTCGGCCGAATGCAAACTGGCGCTTGCACCGGCGGCACTGTCGTACGGTACGGTACCAGCGGGCTACACCAAGGAACTGCCCATCAATCTGGTCAACGTCGGATCGGGTCCTTGCGGGTTCAAGAGCGCGCGAATCGAGGACTGCCAAGGGTTCGGGGGCATGTTCAGCGGCTGCTCTGAGCCTGGTGCTGTGGCGGCGTCGACGCTATTTTCGTTCCTGAGCATGCCCGTGCCCAGCATGAACGGCATCCCGCCTGGGGCGACCGTCACGTTGCGGGTGCGGTTTGCCCCGAAGACGGCCAATTCCATCTTCGGCGAACTGAACACCTTCGCGGCGCTGCTGTCGATCGTTGGCTACGATCCTGTGAAAAAGCAGGACATTCGGTTGCCGGTCGGGTCCGGCGGTTCCACTGGCACGACGTACAACCCCAACATCAGCGCGGCTACGGGCACAGCGAACGTTTCGATACTGCCGGCGAACATCGATTTCGGTTTGGTGACCATCGGTTGCTACAGTCGGACCGAGCGGGTGTGCGTGTACAACACGGGCTCGGCCGCACTGACGATATCGGACGTCAAGATGGCGGGCTGCTCGCCTGAATTCAAGCTGAAAAATTTGCCCGGGCTGCCCCGTGAAATTTCGTCGGCTGGGCCGATCTGTTTCGAGATGGCATACGCGCCCCAGGACCTGAGCAAGGACGAATGTACGGTCCAGGTGACCAGTAACGACCAGTCCTCGCCGTCGATGAGCATTGGACTGAAGGGCGAAGGGACATACGAGACCGAGCATACCGACATCTTCACGCAGGTCTCGGGACAGGCCGTCGACATCTTGTTCGTCATCGACGACTCGGGTTCGATGTGCGAGGAACAGGAGCGGCTGATCGAAAAATTCGATTCGTTCATCCAGCAGGCCGACGTCTGGAACAACGACTACCGCATCGGTGTGATCAGCCTCGACGTCACCACCCAACAGGTGATTGGTAAACTGAATCTAGGGAATCCGCGATCGACGCCTCGTTTTATCACGAAGGGGCCAAAAGCCCAGTCGCAGTTCGCGAAACTCGCCAATATCGGTTGCAACGGTGGGTCGGATTCCCAGGAAGCCGCGTTGCAGGCTGCCCAGGCCGCACTGTCCGCGCCGCTGACCAGCGAAACAGGCGTATCCTGCGGTTCGGACACGGATTGCCGCAACAACAAGAACCTTTGCTCCACTGCCGCGAACTGCCCGTACTATTGTCTAGACGGGACGTGCGGCGGCTGGAACAAGGGTTTCATTCGTGCGGACGCCCAGTTGGAGATCGTCGCGCTGTCGGACGAGGAGGATCAGAGCTCGGGTACGCCGGACTTTTACGTTGACTTCTTTAAAAGCATCAAGGGCTACTACAACTCCAACATGATGCATTTCAACGCGATTGTTGGAACCAACACCAACCCCGACCCCACGGGGCAGCGGTTTTGCACATCTCCCGACGGCACCACCGCTGCGGGCGAAGGCAGACGGTACATCGACGTGGCGGAGCGCACGAACGGGCTCTGGGGCTCGATCTGCGACCCGGATTACGACGTGATCATGAACCAGATCGGTTCGGTCGCGTTCGGCTTGAAGGTCCAGTTCTACCTTAGTCGGCTGGCCGATCCGCCCACGGTCGAGGTGTGGATCAACGACGTCGCGCAGCCGAAAGCGAATTGTTGGCGGTACGACGCCCCGTCGAACAGCGTGATTTTTGACGATGAGGGAACGTGCATGCCGCAGCCTGGGGATGTCATCAAGATCCACTACGACACCCTGTGCCTCAAGAACTGATGAACTGCGTTGAGGTCTAGCTGGCGGCGGTCGCATGGCGGCCGCAGGCCGGGAGGAACGTTCGAATGAGGAATCGATCAGTTTTGTTGGTGGCTTCGGTCGCGGTTCTGTGGGGTATAGGGTGCGCCAGTGCGGGCGAAAGTCAGGCGCCTTCGCTGTACGTCGAGGTCGCCGGCGACCTGTCGGCCTCGGGTGGCCGCGTCCAGAACGGTCAGACCGTGTATTTTGCCCCTGACGGCGGCACGATACGGCTGTACGTCGGGAACACCGGGGACGCCGACTTGATGCTGGATTCGGTCGAGGTCGTCGAGTTGAACCCGGACATGGCGCTGGTTCCGAACCTGTCCGGCCTCCCGTGGCCCAAGGTTGTCCTGGCTGGCCAATTCCGCGCGTCGGATCCTTCGGTGCTGGAATTGCGCGTGAAGTTCACGCCAGGGGCCGTCGTTGACGACCAACCGACGACCCTGAAATTCGTCACCGACGACTTCGAGAACCCGCAGGGGGTGTTCACTCTGACCTTGGCGCCCCAAGAGGAAAAGGCGGAACTGAGGGTAAGCCCCAGCAACTACGTGTTCCTGGAGGCGACCATTGCGACCCCCGACACGAAAATTTTCACGCTGAGCAACGTGGGGAACGCCCCTCTGGCGCTGGCGCACTTCGTATTCGAAGGGGAAACGAATGCTTTCGAACTGGTGGGCACCCGCCCGATTAAGGACACCGTGATTGACCCCGAGTACAAGGGCAGTTCGAACGGGCCACAGGACATCACGATCAGGTACTTGCCCGACGCGCCGCCGGACATGGGCCAGATGGTAGTGCTATGGGGACCGGTACTGACAACGGGCATCGCATGCACATCCGAAAACGTTTGCAAGAACGACACGAAACTGTGTCCCAGCGGCCCGGCCAGTTGCCCTTATACCTGCGGTAATGGCAAGTGCATGTGCCTGACTGACGCGGACTGTAAGGCGTCGCTGTGCGAGGACCCGCTAAATTGCGATTTGATGTGCCTGACCGGTGTGTGCCGTCTGCCCGAGCGTAAGATCGTGGAATTAAGCGGTCAAAGCCTTCCTGGACAGTTGCTTGTCGAGCACTCCGACCAGATGTCTGGATGCGTGGACTTCTTGGATGTCACCGTGGCCGGGCAGAGTTGCACCAAAATCGTGCAACTTCGGAACGAGGGCGAGGGGACTGTCAGGGTCACGAAACCGTACGTTCGGGTCGGTGAGCTGCCGGACGGCCAAGCGTCGCCTT
>CAZHDQ010000270.1:0-4761 GCA_964531595.1 uncultured Anaeromyxobacteraceae bacterium | reverse complement strand
ACCCGCGCCGTGACCGCGGTCATCAATACGGAAGACGGCAGGGGAAACCGGCCGCCGGGGGCGTAGCAGCCAGCTATATCCACCGGCCGAACCTCCTGCCCGCCACGACCGCCCGGCACGGCGATTTCAAGCCCCCGGATGCCGTCCAACTGGGCCCTCGCAAACCCCCGAATCCGGGCTGCGGTCCGCTCAAACACCGCCCGATCGGCCGCGTCCAACGACGCGAACGCGCGGGCCAGTTCCTGGCGTTCTATGACCAGCGGGGCACCTGGTTCCAGGTCACCCAGCCGCTCGGCGTGTTCCCGCAACGCGGCCTCGCCACGCGTCCGAACGTCCTCGATTATTGAGGCTGCGGCCGCCAGGGTCGCCGGATCGACTGCCGAGCGTCGCAAGAATGCTACCTGGTCAGGGCGCCTCCGTTCCAACCGGATCCCGCTCATCACGCCTGCCCTCCCCCGGACGGCCCGATTTCACCTGCCGCCCCAGGCTTGGCATCGCCGGGACGCCGCACCAGTTTTCGAGATCGCCGATCCAGTTCGGCCTCGACATCGGCCAGCGAAACGCCCGCCCGCGCCATCGCTACCAGCGCGAAGTACATCACGTCCGCCGCCTCCCAGGTGGCCGCTTCTGGTCCGGACGCGTCAGCCAGTTCGCCCGCCTCCTCGACCAGTTTCGCGCGCAGCAACGCGGGGTCTTCGAACAGCCGCTGCGTGTACGACCCGGCAGGCGCCTCGGCCCGACGGTCCTCGATCCGACGCAGCAGCCCCCCCAACCCGCCGTCCGGCCCCCAGCAGGTCCGTGTCCCGGCGTGACAAAATCCCCGCCCGTGCTGCCGAACGACGAACCGCAGTACGTCCCGGTCGCAGTCCAGGTCAATCCGCAGCAGATCCTGGTGGTCGCCAGACGTGTCACCCTTGACCCAAAGGCCGCGCCGCCGCGAGTGATAAATCCCCATACCCTCGGCCACGGCATGCCGCAGGCTCTCCAGGTCCGACCAGGCCAGCCCGAGAGCGATTCCCTGGTCGTCCGTCACCACTGTCGGCCACAGCCCGTCCATCCGGTCGCTGGTCAACGGTGCCGCAATAGCATCGGCCAAGTCCATGCGGCCGGTGTAAAGGGCCATGCCAACCTGTGCGTCGGCACCCCGTCGATCGATTTCACCCACGTCCAGCGCTGTCGTCACGCCACCTGCCACCGTCAAGCGGGCGTCTCCGGAGGCCTCGACCAGCGCAGCGATTTGATCCATCGAGGTGCCACCCATCCGCCCTTCACGTTCGACAAACGTCACCAGGAACCCGCCGACCAGGCCGCGCAGTTCCGCCATCCGTTCCAGAATGGACCGGCCAGTCCGCGTACGCCATCCATCGACTACCACCTCGCCGTCCACCGCGTCCAGCGCCGCGATCACCCGGTCCTTCGGCAGTTGCGAAAGCACCTTCGGCGTAGCCAACGTGCCCAGAATCACCTTCACGGCACCTGCGTCCAGCCAGTCGCGAGCCGCCTGGACGTCGCGGATCCCGCCGCCCACGCGGCACGGCGCGATTCGCAATAATTCGCGGATCACGTCGCGGTTGGATCCGCGCCCCAGCGCCGCATCCAGATCGATGACCGCCACCTCGCCGGCCAACGCAAAGCGCCGAGCGATGGGTCTTGGGTCGCCGGCGTCCAGCACCATTTCGCGGCCGCCCACCAGTTGCACAGCATTGCCACCCACTAGATCGATCGAAGGAATGATCATTGTCTGACCTCGATGCCTTGCTTTGCCAGCCAGGCCTTGACCTCGCCAACCGTCGTTTCCCCGTAGTGGAAGATCGACGCGGCCAGTACCGCGTCGGCCCCGGCCATGAATGCGTCTCGCATGTGTGGCGCGGAATCCGCACCACCAGAAGCGATGATCGGCACGTCCGCCGCGCCGGCGATCGCCTGAATCAAAGCCAGGTCGTATCCCTCGCGCGTCCCGTCACGATCCCAAGACGTAAGCAGGATTTCGCCGGCGCCGGCCTCGGCCGCCTGCCGCGCCCAGGTGACCGCGTCCAGGCCGGTTCGGTGCGTGCCGGAGCGCGTGACGACTTCCCATCCGCCGCCGACCAGCGCAGCGGCGTCCAGCGCCAGGATCGCGCACTGCCGTCCAAAACGATCGGCTATGCGCGTCAACACGCCTGGGTCGTCCACCGCGGCCGTATTGACGCCGACTTTATCGGCCCCGGCCTCAAGCAGCCTGCCCGCGTCCGCGACGTCGCGCACCCCGCCGCCCACGGTCAAAGGGATCGACAGCACGGTCCGCACCCGTGCGACGGTATCCAACGTGGTCCGGCGCCCCTCTTGCGTCGCGGACACGTCCAGCAGAACCAGTTCGTCGGCGCCCTGCGCTTCGTAGGCAGCAGCCCGCTCGGCCGGGTCGCCGGCATCACGCAACCCCTGGAATTTAATGCCTTTGACCACCCGACCGTCCCTAACGTCCAGACAGGGGATGATCCGTTTAGTCAGCATGCCGTCCCCCTGCCGGTCGCCGTCCCCCGGACCCAGCGATCCAGCAGTCCCAGGCCCCAGCCGCCCGACAATTCCGGGTGGAACTGGCAGGCCAGCACGTCACCCCGTTCCAGCGCGGCGACGAACGGTCCGCCGTGGTCGGCCGTCGCCACGTTCCAATCCGCCGGCGCTGATTCCAGTCGGAACGAGTTCGCGAAATAGGCGAATCCCGGTTCGACGAATCGTGATTCCCTGGCCACTGCGACCTGGTTCCAGCCGAACTGAGGAACGCGGACGCCCGAGCCGAATCGACGGACATCCCCAGGCACCGCGCCGATCCCGGCGACACCTGGGCTTTCCTCGCTGGTCTCGCACAGCACCTGCAGCCCCACACAAACGGCGAGCGTGGGACGCCCCGCCGCAACGCGGTCGCGCAGCACCGACACCAGCCCCAGCGACTCCAGACGCATCATCGCTGCGCCGAACGACCCCACTCCAGGCACGACGACACGGTCCGCGTCGCGCGCCAAAGCCGGGTCATCTCCCATCCGCACAGGTACGTTCAGCCTGGCAAACGCCGCCCGAATCGACGCCAGATTCGCAACGCCCGTCGTTACGATCAGCACGTCGCCGTTCACAAGACCCCCTTGGTGCTGGGAACCCCAACGCTACCGTCGCGTGCCAGCGCCTGCCGCAACGCCAACGCGGTAGCCTTGAACGCGGCCTCGGCCCGGTGATGGTCGTTGCCCCCGCGCAGCACGTCGACGTGCAGCGTCATCCGCGCCGCGATCGCCAGCGAAGACAGCACGTGCGGCACCATCTGGGTCGACAGCGTCCCCAGCGCGGCACCCTTCAGCCCCAAATCCATCGACGCAAACGGTCGTCCGGACAAGTCGATGACCGCCCGGGCCAGCGCCTCGTCCAGGGGCGCGTAGGCGTGGCCGAATCGCGTGATCCCCGATCGATCGCCCAGCGCGGCGTCGATGGCGGCACCCAGGGCCAGCCCGCAGTCCTCAGCCGAGTGGTGGTCGTCGACGTGCAGGTCGCCCCGGCAACGCAGGTCCAGGTCCAGGCGCGCGTGTCGCGCCAGCGAACCCAGCAGATGGTCCAGGAACCCGATTCCGGTGTCCAGCCGGACCTGCCCCGTCCCGTCGATACTTAGCGTTCCCGTGATCTCGGTTTCCAACGTCCTGCGCTCGATATCGATCCGCCGATCGTTCATGGCAGCAAACCCTCCAGTTCCGCTGGACCACCCAGCACCTGGGCGGCCCCAGCAGAGATCAGTACGCCCCGTGCCTCGCCGGGTTCCTCGCCGGGCGTCACCATCGCCAGTGGCACCACCCCGGCCGCACGGGCGGCGGAAACGTCGTCAGGCGTATCGCCAACCATCCAGGCACGCTGCACACCAAGCAGTTCCATCGCCCGTCGAACCGGCGCGGGGTCCGGCTTGCCTGGCGCGTCCTCCATACAGACGACCGCTGCGAACAGGTCCGACAGCCCGGCATGTTTCAGGAAGCGCTCGGCGTCCACCCGTGGCCGTCCAGTAACGATACCCAGGCGCACCCGGGTCGCAAGGCGCTCAAGCAACCCCCGATCGATGATCGACCGCTCCTCGGTCCACAATCCAGGCTGTCCACCCGTGCCCTGGACAAGGGCCTCGAACCGCGCCGTGACTTCGTCCAGGGAGGCGTCGACCCCGCGTTCGGCAAGCAATCGCCGCGTCACGACCCAGTCGTTGTTTGCGCCAGGGGCGCGCTTCGCACGATCGATATCGTCGTCAGTCACCGTCACACCGAACGACAACACCGTCTCGCGGATCGCCCGCCGGTACGAACCCGACACGTCTGCCAGCACACCGTCCATGTCGAACAGGATCGCCTCGGGCGCCAGCGTGGCCTGGATCGCAGCCACCAACCGGGCAAACGCCGCTTCATCGCCGGGGCACGTCAAACGCGCCGCCCCAGACAGGTCGGTACGACCGGGGAACGCCCGCACCGAAATCCCCAGCCCGGCCAGCCCGTCGTGCAGCCACGCAACCCGAGGATGATGCGCCAGCACGAAGTTCGCCTGCGACGGTTGCGCATCGGCTCCCAGGGCCCGCATCAAAGACTCAAGCCGCACCCGCTCGTCCCTTACCTGGGCCACGAATGCCGACATCGCTTCCGCGCCACGGTCCAACCAGACACCCGCCAGCGCCAGCGAAGGCCGCGAAACCGCGTACGGCAGGCCGACGACCCGCATCCAGTCCAGTACACGGGCCGGCCCCAGCGCGTAGCCAACCCGCAATCCCGC
>CAZHDQ010000269.1:0-4784 GCA_964531595.1 uncultured Anaeromyxobacteraceae bacterium | reverse complement strand
GGTAGCTCCCGGCGGAGGAGAAGGCCCCGTGCCACTCGGGAAGGGGCGGGGGGGGATCCGGAGCGGAGCCGGCCACCCCGACCGGCCCCTCACCGGATTCGTAAAACCCCGACCGTGTCATGTTCAATGATTCGATGAAAGGAGGCCGCGTTCGTGGCTGTCCGTGGTGTGATTGTCTGCGTCGTGGTTGGGTTTGCCTTGGCCTGTTCTAGCAGCGGCTTTTCGGATAGGATTTCCAGCGTCAGCGCACCAGCGCACGCTTGGAGGCTTTTCATGGTCGATACCACGTCGCCGGAATCCCAGACAACCGGGGACCCGCGGGATTTCGAAGGATTGTTGAAGGAACTGACGGCGCTGGTCGAGCGTCTGGAACGCGGCAACCTGCCGCTTGAAGAATCGATCGCCGTTTACGAGAAAGGCGCAGGCCTGCTGGCGTCGGCACGGCAGGTGTTGGACGCCGCGCACGCCCGCCTGGAGGCCTTGATCGGGACCAGCGGGGAAACGAAGGAACTGGACCCAGGGGAATTCCTGGACGGCAAGTGAGGATGCCCCAAAAGATTCGCTTCACCATATTCATTGTTGTCGCCTACCTCGTCGCGGCCTGTGGCAGCCCCGATGCCCGCCGGAGCGCGTTCACACGTGACTTGGTACGACTAGAGACGGACGCCGCGCTGGGGCACTATGACGAAGCGGCGGCGCAATCGGTCGAACTGCTGCAGAGGGCAATCGGGGTTAAGGAAACCTGTCCAGTGCTGGTTGCGCAGGCGCGGGCGCTGGCCGGGCAAGAGCGCGTGGACGACGCCATGTCCGCGTACCGGCGAATTGCCGCCGAGTGTGCGCAGGCACCGGCGGAATCGTCGATGGCGATGCTCCACTTGGCGCGCTGGATCGCTCAGCAGGATGGGCCGTCCGATGCCGCTTTGGCTGTGCTCGAATCCCTGGTCCTCGTGTTTCCTAACGAGTCGGCGGCGCGGCTGGCAGTCGATTGGATCCGCGACCTGATGCTGCCGAATGCCGGCCCCATCGCCACTGGCGAACGTCTGGTGACCCTGGCCGACCGGGTCCAGGAAAACGGCGCCGTCGCGGCGAATCTGCTTTACGACGCTGGCGCCCTGTTTCGGGACTCGGCGGTCGACGACACGGGCCGTCAACGGGCCCTGGTGTTGTTCGAGCGTGTGGTTTCCGAGCATCCGCAACACGGGCTTTCGAACGATGCGTTGATGGCCCAGGCGCGACTTTTGCGCACACTAGGACGGCCCAAAGAGGCCGTTATCGAACTGGAAACGCTGCTTGCCCGCAGGGAATGGTCGTTTTTGTTCTTGTCCTACGATGTCGACCTGTACCGCAAGGCATCCAAAATGCTACCCGAAATCGCCCGCGAGGCCGGCGAACCCGAATCGGAGGTCGCCCGTCGCGAGCGGGAGTATCGCAGACGTTACCCGGCAGCCAGCGATTGATCGCCTGCCGTTTCAGTCAGATTGTCCAGCCCTTTGGGATGCATCCAGGGCCAGCGCCAACCGTGGCCGAAGGCCCTGCCGCCTATTGCGCCGGTCCCCCTATGATGCTAGGTTATCGCGCCTTGGGAGGACCCGATGACGTTCCAGGAAGTGATCCTTCGACTACAGGATTTCTGGGCTGCGCACGGCTGCTTGATCGTCCAGCCAGCCGACCTGGAAAAGGGGGCGGGTACCTTTAATCCGCACACCTTCCTGCGTTGTCTGGGGCCTGATCCGTGGAACGCGGCCTACGTGGAACCGTCCCGGCGACCGACCGACGGCCGCTATGGTGACAACCCTTTCAGGTTGCAACATTACTACCAGTTCCAGGTCGTCTTGAAACCGGCCCCCAAGGACGTACAGGGCTTGTACCTGGAAAGCCTGGTGGCGCTGGGGATTGACCCGGCTGCCCACGATATTCGATTCGTTGAGGACGACTGGGAATCGCCGACGCTGGGCGCCTGGGGTCTGGGCTGGGAGGTCTGGGTCGACGGCATGGAAGTGACGCAATTCACGTACTTCCAGCAATGTGGCGGCTACGATCTGTCACCGATTACCGCGGAACTGACCTACGGCCTGGAACGGATCACGATGTACCTGTCCGGGATCGACAACGTGTTTGACCTGGAATGGGGGCATGGGGTCAAGTACCGGGAAATCCACCACAGGACAGAGGTCGAGTTCTCGAAGTACAATTTCGAGCATGCCGACGTGCCGATGCACTTCCAGTTGTTCGGGATGTACGAGGGCGAGTGCCGCCGACTGCTGGAACTTGGGCTGGCGCGACCTGCCTACGACTACTGCATGAAGTGTTCGCACGCTTTCAACGTGCTTGACGCGCGTGGCGCGATTTCGGTGTCTGAACGCCAAGCCTACATTGGGCGAATTCGCGCGCTGGCGCGGGGCTGCGCGAAAGTCTATCTGGAAGGGACGCTTTAGGAAGAACGGATGACGACCGCAACGACCAGGGACCTGCTGCTCGAAATCGGTACGGAAGAAATCCCTGCGCGCATGCTGGACCAGGGCGTCGCCGACCTGCGCACCTGCATCGAGCATGCACTGGACGTGGAAGGACTGGTACCGACCGGTGGTCAGACGTTCCATTCGCCGCGGCGGCTTGTAGTGTTGTTGACGGGGCTGCCCGAACGGCAGTCCGATCGCGAAGATATCGCATACGGACCCGCCATCCGCGCGGCTTTCGACGAGGCCGGGCAGCCGACAAAGGCTGCGCAGGGATTCGCCCGTTCCCAGGGTGTGGACCCTGCGATGCTGGAGCGTGTCACCGGGCCCAAGGGCGAGGTGGTCGCGGTTCGGCGTTCGGTGACTGGGCGGCCGACGCTTGATGTGCTTTCTGAAGCACTCCCTGCCGCGCTGGCACGCCTGACCTTTCCGAAGTCCATGAAATGGGCGGATGGGATCGGGCCGTTCGCACGACCGATTCACTGGATCGTGGCGTTGTTCGGGCAAGATATCGTGCCGTTCACATTCTGTAGCATCGCGTCCGGCCGGACGACTCGCGGACATCGCTTCCAGGCGCCGGTGCCTGTGGATGTCCCAGACCCGTGCGCGTGGGAGGCGCTGGTCACCGAAAGGTTCGTGATGGTGCGGCCAAACGCGCGGCGCGCCGCGATCGACCAGGCGTTGGCGTCCGCAGCCGCTGAATCTAAATGCACATTCTTGGCCAACGAAGCGCTGCGGTCCGAGGTAGCGAATCTGGTCGAGGACCCGAACTTTGCCATCGGGGAATTCGACCCGGACTTCCTGCAACTGCCCCGCGAGGTACTGGTCACGGCGATGGCGTCGCACCAGCGGTATTTCGCGATGGAGGATGCGGACGGTCGGTTGATGGCCCGCTTCGGCGTGGTGGCAAACAACCGGGCACGCGACATGGCTGTGGTGGTCCGCGGTAACCAGCGCGTGCTGGCGGCGCGCCTGTATGACGCCCGCTTCTTTTGGAATCAGGATCTGAAGTCTGGCATCGAGGCGATGACTCAACGGTTGCCGCAGCGCCTTTTCCTGAAGGGCGCCGGGGACATGGCCGAAAAGACGGCCCGTATCTGCAACCTGGTTGGCGCCTTGGCCGATACCGCTGGCTTGGACGCGAACGTGCGGGCCGACGCGGTGCGGGCGGCTGAACTTTGCAAGGCCGACCTGATGTCGCACTTGGTCGGCGAGTTCCCGGAATTACAGGGCGTCATGGGCATGTATTTCGCCCGGGCGGCTGGGGAATCCGAGGCTGTGGCACAGGCCATTCGCGAACACTACCTGCCGCGGTTCGCAGGTGATGACCTTCCGGCGACGCCCGCCGGGGCGATCCTGGCGCTGGCCGACCGGATCGACTCGGTCGTGGCCTGTTTCCGGGCGGGCGCTGTCCCGACAGGGTCGAAGGACCCGCTGGCTCTGCGACGCCAGGCAATCGGCGTGTTGAAGATGATGGTCGGCTTGGGTATCAAGGTGATGCCGTTGGCCCGGGTGCTGGAAATGGCTGGACTGGACGCCGCAGACCCTGTGCGCGGCGCGGTCGCAGGTTTCTTCCGGGACCGGTTCCACGGTATCCTGACCAGCGACTACGAAGTGCCGGTCGATTTTGCGAATGCGTTGTTGGAAACACGCGGCGACTCGTCCCCGTTGGATGTGGTGACGATGGCGGTGGCGCTGCGGGACTTCGCGCGCCGTACGGACGGGTTCACCGACTTCCTGGACAACGTGTTCAAGCGGGTTGCAAACATCCTGAAGCAGGCGGACGACAAGGTCCCTGGATGGCGTGGGGCCGCGGCGACCTTGGGTATGCTGGACGTGGACAGCAATGTCGCAGGCGGCCTGGAATTGGAACTGGAACGTGCTGTGGATGAAGCGCGGCGGGCGGCGCTGGGTGCCTATCACGCCGCAGTGGAGTCGGGCGAATACGATGCGCTTCTGGCAGCGTTGTACTCGTTCAGAGAACCCCTGGCCGCCTTCTTCGGGTCAGGCCGTGAAGGGGTTCCCGTGTTGATCGAGGGTGACGAGCGGAAGCGCTTGGCAAGGCTTGCCTTGCTACATCGCGTTTTCTCGCTCTTCAATTGGTACGCAGATTTTACAAGGATCTCGACGAGGTAGAGAAATGGATCAGAAGTACGTTTATCGGTTTTCAAAGGAACTCAGCGAAGGTGATCGCAGCCTTAAAAACACCCTGGGTGGCAAGGGCGCCAACCTTGCCGAAATGTGCAAGATAGGCCTTGCGGTCCCGCCCGGATTCACGCTGACGACAGAGTCATGCGTGTTCTACTTCAAGAATGGCAAAAAATGGGC
>CAZHDQ010000268.1:0-4785 GCA_964531595.1 uncultured Anaeromyxobacteraceae bacterium | reverse complement strand
GGATTACGAGGTCCGCTACATCCCTATGCTCAAAGCGCTGGCCCTGCCCTTCCCGCTGCTGGCGGGTCTGGGCCTGTTCGGGTTCTTGGCGATCCGTCGGCGGGTCGGAGTAGACGCTTGGATTGCTTCGCTATACGTCCTGTCGATCCTGGCCGGGCTGGTGATCTTTTCGGTCAGTTTCCGCTACCGGGCCCCGGCGGTCCCGGTGCTGGCGGTGCTCGCCGCAGCGGGGTTGGTGGCGGCCGCAAAGGGTGTCCGGGCGCGCGGGGTGCGGGCGCTGGTCGTCCCGGGTCTTTGTGTGGTGCCGATCCTGGCGTTGTCGGCGATCCCCTACCCAATCCCACGAGTGACCGCCGAAACGCCCTCCAACTGGGGGGCCGCGTACCTGTCGACTGGGCGGATTGACCGGGCCGTCGCTCACAGCCTGGAGGCGCTGGAACTGAACCCTGACCTGGCTTCAGCCCACTATAACCTGGGTCTGGCCTTCCACCGCCTGGGCGACCTGGACCAGGCCATCGCGGCGTTTTCGCAGGTTGTGCGCATCCGGCCCGACGACGCCCAGGCGCGCCACAACCTGGCGACAATACTGGATGAATCCGGCCGAACCGACGAGGCCATCGCGGCATATCGGGCGGCTCTGGCACTGCGGCCCGACCTGCCCGAGACCCGTTACAATCTGGCCTTGGCGCTGTATGCAGCCGGACGATTCGCCGAGGCAAACGATTCGCTGGAGGCAGCGCGTGCCCTGGGAATCGATCCAGACCCTGCGTTCGTGCGGGCGCTGGCCCGACGACTGCAATCCCCTACCCCAGCAGGCAATACCCCCGGCACCGGGGAACCCACCGCACCGGACCCCGAACACGCCTGTCCCTGACCAGCGCCGCACCGCATGTAAAACGGTTTGGTGGATCCCGTTGGATTATTAGAAAACGTTGTCTAATCGTTGAATTGCAATACGGATTCTCCCCAAGGATATTGTTCAGGTTACAATCGAAAATCCTCGGAGGCTTCCAGATGCTGAATATCGCATTATTCGGCCCGCCTGGCGCGGGCAAGGGGACCCAGGCCACTCGCCTGGTCGAACGCTACGGCCTGTACTACATCTCGTCCGGCGACCTATTACGCGACGAAATCCGGGAAGGCACCGAAATTGGTCGGGCCGTCAAGGAAGTAATCGAGCGGGGCGGATTGGCCTCCGACGAACAGATCGTCCAGTTGCTGGAAAAGACGATCCGCAAGATCCGGAAGCAGACACGGGCTCGCGGTTTCCTGTTCGACGGATTCCCGCGGACGTTCGTCCAGGCATACATCCTGGAAGGACTGCTGCTAAAGATGCACACATCGCTGATGAACCTGTTCAGCATCGAAGTGCCGCCCGAGGTGTGCGTCGAACGGCTGCTTAGCCGCTCCAGCATTGAAAACCGCGCCGACGACCAGCGCGACGTGATTGACGTGCGACTGCGCGAATACCGGGAAAAGACACAACCGGTCCTGGGTTTCTACCAGGAAAAGGGCATCCTGATCCCGATCGACGGTACTCAGACACCCGACGGGGTCTTCGATCAGATCACGGCCGCAGCCGACCATTCGTTGCGCCAAGTCCACCTGAACGTCGTTGTGCTGGGCGCGCCAGGGTCGGGCCGCAGCACCCAGGCCAAGCAGTTGGCCGAGCAGTACAACCTGCACTACATCTCGACGACCGACCTGCTGGCCGACGCGGCGAAACGCCCCGGCCCGCAGCAAGCCCAGATCGCCCAAGCAATGGACCAAGGCGCACTGGTTCCCGACGGGATCGTGATCCGCGAGATCGAGGGCTACATCAAGTCGCACCCCGGGAAAAACGGCATGATTTTCAAGGGCTTCCCTCGAACGCTTGTCCAGGCGTACATCCTGGACGGACTACTGCGCAAGATCGGCCAGCGGGTGTCTTGCATCCTTAACGTACACGTACCCACGCTGGAACTGTTCCGCCGGCTGTCGCAACGCGGCCTGTCCGATTCCGGCCAGCAATACGACCAGTCGACCGACACGATCGTGCGCCGGATCGAGGACCACGAACGCTACGCCAGCGAGATCCTCAACTATTACGAGCGCGCTAGCGGGCTACACACGCTCGACGGGTCCGGCACACGCGAAGACGTCTATGAGCGCATGGCCGTCCAGGTCGAGGAGGCCTTCCGCCAGGCCCGTTGATTCACCAATCGTAACGGGCCTTCGCCACATCCGGGCACCCCCTGAGCCTCCATCGTTGCTACAATACGCCGGGATCGAGCCCACAGGAGGTTTTGGTGGTGCAATTCGAACGGCGTAACGGCGTGCCCCAGATGACCCTACGACACTTCGAGGAAGACTTTGCGGACCGGCACCTGCTGCACGGCATCGTCGCAAAGTGGGCCCGCGAAACCCCGGATGCACCGGCGATTGTCAATGCTGACACCGGCGTCGTGCTCTCATGGGCGCAGTTCCAGGCGCGAGTCACCGGAATGGCGTTGAAACTGCTCGACATGGGATACCGGAAAGGGGATTTCCTGGCAACGTCCCTGTCTTTGTTGACCGAACACGTTTTACTGGAATACGCCTGCTTCCAACTGGGCGTTGTAATCGTGCCACTGGACCTGCGCCTGAAAGGCCCGGAAGTCATCCGAAGCCTGGGTCTGGTGCGCCCCAAGGGATACGTGTTTTTAGGCGTCACCCCGATGGTCGACTTCCGGCCCCTTGGCGAGGCGGTAAAGCAACACTGTCCCTACGTCGAGCATCTGATCCAGTTCTCACCCCCGGAGGAATGCATCGAGGGTGCGATGTCGGGACCGGAACTCGCAGCACAGGCCGAACAACTGGCTGCCGACGCGGATCCGGCCCTGCTGAGGCGCCACAGCGAAGCCGTGGCGGCAGTCGACGAGCATGACGGTTGTCTGGTCATTTTCACGACGGGATCGACCGGTTACCCCAAGCCTGCCCTGCTGTCCCACCGGGGCATCACTTGCCAGAACATGTGCCTGGGATACGCGTTCGAAATGGGGGACAACGGTGCGTCGCGGATGTTGGTGAATCTGCCGCCGTCGCACGTGGGCTGCCAAACCGAGCAGTTGATGACCACCTTGTTCCTGGGCGGGACCGCAGTGCTGCTGCATGTGTTCGACGCGGCTAAATCCCTGAAGGCCATCCAGGATTGGAAGATTTGTAGTTTCGGCCAGATCCCGGCGCTGTTCAACCTGCAGTGGCGCCTGCCCGACTACGATTCCTACGACCTGTCGAGTCTGAACTTCGCGTTATACGGCGGCCAACAGGTGCCGCGTTCGTTCTTGGACCGCCTATCGCGCATGGCAAAGGGTTTCGGAACGGGCCTGGGCCTGACCGAGGCGTCGGGGTTCGTAACGTACACGCCGCTGAACGGGACTGTGGACGACATTCTGGCGGGCTTGGGCTACGACATGCCTGTTTATCCGATGACGATCCGCGAACCCATGCAATCAGACGGCAGCGCGGGGACAGAAATCGCCACAGGTTCGGTGGGTCATATCTGCTTTCGAGGTCCGCAGTCGTTCTTGGAGTACGTCGGTGATGAGGTGGCCACGCGGGCGGCGCTGTCAACGGACGGTTGGCTGTACACGGGCGACCTGGGGTCAGTCGACGACCGGGGCCTGCACATGGCGGCCCGAGCCAAGCTGGTGATCAAACCCAAGGGATACCAGGTGTTCCCCGCCCAGGTCGAAGACCACTTCAGCGAAATGCGTGATCGCGTTGCTGCCTGCGCGGTGGTGGGGGTCGAGCATGACGTGTTCAGCGAGGGAATCGTGGCCTTCGTCGAGGCACAACCTGATGCCGCGCCCACGGTGGACGATCTGCGACGCCACGCGGGCGGTCTGGCGTCGTACATGCGCCCGTCGCACTACGTCATCCTTGAGCCGGGCATGATGCCTCTGAACCGTGTGTCCAAGACCGACTATGTGGTCCTGAAGGAACGGGCCCAGGCAGAGGTTGAGCGGCTGCGCAAGGCTGGCGGCTGGGACCATCAGGGGGAGACCCGGTAACGTTCGCCCTACGAGTCCGAACCGTCAGACCAGGAAGAAATCCGTCCGCTTATCCACCACCCGCATCAGTTTCCGTTCTTCGACCATCCTCGATAGATGACGACCAAACAGCACGACCGTCTGCTCGGCCATCTCGGCCATGATCGGAACAACACGCCGATTGCGCAGCAGCATGTGGACCGCGACGGATGCATCCACCAGTTCCTGGGCCGTCGCGGTGAACCGATGGACCTGCCGCGCACGTGAAACGGCCAGCGCCCGCACCAAAAACCAGCGCAGACCAGCCTGGGACACTGCCCTCATCAGGTCTGGAGCCCCTAGCACCTCCTTGCCTCGCCACTGATTGACGAACGCCATGCGCGCGAATCGGGCACCTTCCCCTGAGTCATCGTCAAAGATCCGATCTGCCAGCAGAGGCGCGTCGGTCAGCGCTTCCAGCATCAGCGTGGCCGTATCGTTGTGGAACCGGACGCGGCGACTACTGACCTTGCATTCGCCCTGGACCCGTTTCAGGGATTCCCCAAAATCCTGGACGAATGACCACAGCGCGCGACACAACTCGTCGCCGTCAAGTTCAGGTTCCGGGACCAGACACCCAATCGTCGCCGCGCGGGCAGCCACTGCTTCCCACGCGATCCGGGCAGCGCCCCACCCACCGCAGTCCGCTGTCGCGATCGTTTCGCAGACCGCGTCTTCCAGTTCCGCGTACTCGTCGTAGGTCAGCATCGCCTCGCCGTCCAGCGACAGGACCATC
>CAZHDQ010000267.1:0-4797 GCA_964531595.1 uncultured Anaeromyxobacteraceae bacterium | reverse complement strand
GTACGCGCCCTTCGCCAGGCCGTCCTGGACGGCACCATCGCCCTCTTCGCCACCGATCACGCGCCCCATACCGAGGCAAACAAAGGCCATGGGTTTCGTCAGGCGGCCTTTGGCGTCATCGGTCTCGAAACCGCGATCGGCGTGTCCTGGCAGGTGATGGTCGAGGAAGCGCGTATGCCACTGCTGGATTGGGTCGCGCATTGGACCTGCGCGCCTGCAGCCCTGCTGAATCACCCCCCTCCCCCGTCCACCCCCGCGCCCCCCCCAGGTATCTATCTGTGTCGCCAGCCAAAAATGTACTGGATCGCCGGCGCCGCGCCGAGGTGGATTCCTGCGCTTTTGCCCGATTTCTCGGGAGGTCGCTTGTTCGCTCAATCGACCCACGATCACTCACCCACCCCCGCCGGCGCGGTCCGCCTTGCCCCCGCTGGACCGCTGGGCTACGCTTTCCGCCGGCAGCAGCATGACCGAGGCAGCGCGTGATACTGATCCGCCACCGCGTAAACGTGATCGACGATATCAAGGGTTTGGCCCCTGGCCTAGGCGCCGAGATCGACCTGCGCAGTCGCGGGGACCGCATCATGTTGAACCACGACCCGTTCGCCGACGGTGCCAACCTGGACGACTGGTTGGATCGCTGGGCCGACGGGACAGCCCGCGGCACGCTGGTGCTGAATCCCAAGGAAGACGGCCTGGAGGACCGCGTGCGTGCCGCTTTGGCCGCGCGCGCCATCGATGATTGGTTTTTCCTGGACCTGCCCGCGCCCACGATGGTTCGGCTGGCGATACGCCAGTACGAGCGCCGCATCGCCGTTCGCGTGTCGGAATGGGAGCCGACCGCCGCCGCCATGTCATTTGCTGGGCGAGTCGATTGGGTTTGGCTGGACAGCTTCTCGGGTGTCCCGGCGCAAATTGACGACGTTCGCACACTCGCGGGCGCGTTCCGCGTTTGCCTGGTCAGCCCGGAATTGCAGGGTTTCCCGCCGCAACGGATCGACGATTTCCTCCCACTGGCCGCTTATGCCTCGGCTGTATGCACCAAACACCCGGGACGCTGGCAATGACGTACGACTCGACGGGTTCCGACAGATTCCCGGATCGCGATACCGCAACGCTGGGCGCGTGGGCGGCGACGTGGGGCGCGGATCCGTCGCGGGTCCAGGGCCCAGGCGCCAATCTGTCATGTAAACACGACAACACGATGCGGATCAAGGCGTCCGGAGCACGTCTGGACGCGCCGGACGCCAACCTTCTGTGGACCGACGTGGATCTTCGTGCGTGCCGAGCGGGCGTCCCAGCGCGGCACCCTGGAACACCAGGTCCCAAGGCTGAAGCAGCCTACGCAGACTTGGTGATTCGTGCGCCGATAGCACCCGGAATGCCCCGTCCATCGATGGAATTGGGCATGCACGTGGCCTTGACCACGCGGTTCGTCGCCCACCTGCACAGTCTGGCCGGCATCCTGCTTGCGGCCATGCATGGCAACGACCCTAAAACACGCGCGCTGCTGGAACCGGCCCGCGATGCAGGCTTCGACGTGCGTCGAGTGCCCGCCGTGCGGCCGGGCTTGGCCCTGACCTGGGCCATAGCTGGTCGCGCCGCTTCACGCCCGGGCACCAATGGGACTTTGTTCCTGCTGGCCGGCCACGGCGTCATCTGGGCGGCCGACGACCCGGGGCTGATCGAAGACGTCGAAACCGCATTCGAAAAGGGCGCGCGCACTGCCTTAGGGCTGGACCTGCCCTTCCCCAAATGCACCACCCAGGCGGATGGTCAATGGTGCGATTTCCGGGCTTGGCCCGACTTCGCCTGGGACGCGCGGCCGGCGTTCCCTGATTTCGCCGTGTTCTTCCCAGACCCCGATCACCGCCCCACCCCTGATGGGCGCACGGTCAGGATCCCGCCAGGTCTGCCGCCACGCGACGCGACCGAACTGGTGTACGCGCAGGCCGCGCTGGCCACAAGCGCCCGGGCAATCGGTTTGGACATCGCCCTGCCCACCCATGTAGTGAACACCGTCGCCGCGCTGCAACTGGAACGCCTGCGACGTGTACCCGAGCCTAGGAGCCCCAAATGAACGTCGTGATCCCGATGGCTGGGACCGGCCGCCGCTTTCGCGAAGCCGGCTTCGACCGACCAAAACCGCTGATCCCGGTAGCCGGACGACCGATGATCGAACGGCTTCTGGCCAGCTTCCCCGATGACTGGCCGAAAACGTTCATTTGCAACCGAGACGACCTGGAAGGCACCGAACTGCGGTCGGTCCTGGAACGGCTGGCCCCAGTGGCACGTATCGTCGGCATTTCGACGCATCGAGAGGGTCCCGTTCGCACGTTGCTGGCGGGCCTGGATGCGGCACCCGACCTGCTGCCAGACGACGCGCCGGTGCTGGTCAATTACTGCGATTTCGGATTCCAGTGGGATCCCCTAGCGTTCGAGGCATGGACCAAGCAGACGGCCTGCGACGGGGCAATCCTGTGCTACTCGGGATTCCACCCCGAATACCTGCGCCCGACGATGTACGCCTACTGCCGCGTTGACGGAGATCGCGTGCTTGAGGTCCGCGAAAAGGGCCACTTCACGCCCGATCGTACCCAGGAACCGGCCTCATCGGGATCATACTGGTTCCGAACCGGGGCGCTGGCTCGTGATGCCCTGGCCCGTTACGACGCGGACGGCCCGAAAATCGGCGGCGAAGGCTACGTAAGCCTTGTCTACAACACGCTTATCGCCGACGGGCGTGATGTCCGCACCTATCCTATTCCGTGGTTCTTGCAGTGGGGGACGCCCCAAGACCTGGCCGATCATGAGTTCTGGGCACATGCGTTCGCCAGGTTCCCGTCTCGCGATAGTGGCGAACCGTCACCGGCGGATGCGCCTCAACTGCTGATGCCTATGGCGGGCCGCGGCAGCCGCTTCCCCGGCGAGGTCCCAAAACCGTTACGCCCAATCCTGGGTCAACCGATGTTTCGGGCCGCGATTGACCTCCTACCGGCAACCAGCGACCGTATCCTGATCGTCCGCGACGACTTCGCCGACGACGTTCGCGCCGCAGATCCAGATGCGACCCTGGTGACTCTGGACCACGTAACCGATGGGCAGGCGATCACCTGCCTGCACGGCAGCGACGCGCTGGACCCTGACCGGCCGGTACTGGTATCGAACTGCGATCACGGTCTGACCTGGGATCCGGCTCGCTGGACCGCGCTGCTCCACGAAGGGCCCGACATGGTCGTCTGGGGCGTCCGGGGCTACCCAGGGGCCGATCGCACGCCCAACGCGTTCGCGTATCTGTCCGCCGACGGCGATCGGGCGACCGGCATGTCTTGCAAGGTGCCGCTGTCGGACCGGCCACGAAACGACCTGTTGCTACTGGGCACCTTCTGGTTTCGGCGGCCTGCGATCATGGCCGACGCCATCCGCGAACTGGTCCGCCGGGACCGCCGAGTCAACGGAGAGTTCTACTTGGATTGCGTTGTGGAACCTTGCCTGGAGGCCGGCCTGGACGTCCGCGTGTTCGAGGCCGACGGCTGGTTATGCTGGGGTACGCCGGACGCGGTTGCGGAATTCGACTGGTGGCACCGCTGGTTTCTTGGCCCGGGACGGGAGGACTCGCGATGAGCCACCAACAGCCTGAACCCCCTGCAACGCTCGGGTCTGGCACACCTTTTTGCCTGATCCTACCGTGCTACAACGAGGCCCGCAGCCTTCCGGCCCTGGTGACGCGAGCCGTCGCCTGCGCACGCCGCCGTGGCATGGGCCCCGACACTTTTTGGCTGGTGCCTGTCGAGAACGGTTCGACTGACGACAGTCGGGCCGTGCTGGCAGCCTTGGCAGACGGGCCTGACGCGCCGTACCTGCATCCCGTGCTGATCGACGTCAACCGCGGCTACGGCCACGGGGTGATGGCCGGCCTGCGGTCGGTGCCTACAGGCATAACCGGCTGGACCCACGCCGACGAGCAGTGTGACCCCGAGGACGCCTTTCGCGCCTGGGAGATCGTAGCCGCATCCGACCGTCCCGTCATGGTCAAGGGCCGACGCCATGGCCGTTCCCCGTCCGAGCGCATCGTGTCGACAGGATTCGCAACCTTGGCCACTCTGGTATTCGCAAAGCGGTTGTCCGAGATCAACGCCCAACCCAAGGTGTTCCCATCGGAGTTGCTTACGCGATTGACCGACCCGCCAAACGACTTCTGTCTGGACCTGTATGTACTGGTCCAAGCCCTGAACGCCGGGTATGATTCCGTCGATATCGACGTGGCGTTCCCTCCACGCCGCCACGGGACTTCGAACTGGGCGGCGACGTGGCGTTCGCGCGCCAGGACCATGGCGGGTTTCGTCGGCTATATGATGCGCCTGCGCGCCGGAGGACGATGACCCTGGACGCAAGGAAAAGGGTGCTCGCAGCCCTGCCCTTCGTGCGGCACCCGGTTTTTTGGTTGGTGCTGGCGGCGAAACTGCTGGCCGCCGCACTTTTCGGTTCGCACTACGTCCGCGACCTGTTCCTGCCGTTCATCGACCACTTCATCGCATCGGGCTTCGCCAACCCGTGGGACGCCTTCGCCGCCGAGGGCCGACTGGACGCGTTCCCCTACTCGGGCCCGATGCTGGCGCTGCTCGCGGCGCCTCAGGCAGTAGCAACGTGGATCGCCCCTGGATGGGTCGCAGCATCCGAGCCCCTACGCCTGCTGCTGATCCGACTGCCGATGCTGGCCGCCGACTTGGCGATTTTGGCAGTGCTGGCTCACTGGTTCCAGACGAAGCGGAATCTGGCCTTGTGGCTGTACTGGTGTTC
>CAZHDQ010000266.1:0-4808 GCA_964531595.1 uncultured Anaeromyxobacteraceae bacterium | reverse complement strand
AATCCCTCGTGGCCTGTCCCTGGGACTGACGATGCAACTGCCGACAGAGGATCGCTATACCGCGTCGCGTAGTTACCTGGAGAAGCGGTTGGCCATCATGATGGGCGGTCGCGCAGCCGAGATCTTGATCTTCAACGAACAGACCAGTGGTGCGGGCCAGGACATCAAGGTGGCTACCGAGACGGCGCGCCGGATGGTGGCCCAGTATGGGATGTCCGAACTGGGTCCCATCCACATGGATCAAACATCCGAGATGGTGTTCCTGGGCAAGGAAATCGGCACCCAGCGCGAGGTCAGCGAGCAGACGGCCCAGCGGGTCGACACCGAAATCGAAAGGCTGGTGCTAAGCGCGCACGAACGTGCCCGGGTCATTTTGGCAGCGCGCGAACAGGCCCTGCGAGGTCTGGCGAAGGCCCTGCTTGAAAAGGAGACCCTCGACGGCGTGGACATCGACACGATCTTCCGCGAAAACGGTGCCGTGCCCGAGCCGGCCGACTAGTGTTCCGGTACAGAAATCCCCTCGGCGATTTTTCCACGAATATGAACCCGGACGGCCCGGCCAGACACCGAAATACGGTCGTGGCTCTCATTGACAGGGTAGGTCCAATCGGCTACGGTTCGGCGGGTTATGCTGGAGGCTTTCGATGGCGAACGAGGTCCGAGCGGTCATCGGTAAGGACATCACCATCAAGGGTGATATCGAAGGTGGGGAAGACCTGCTGATCGAAGGTGTCGTCGAGGGTACTATCCACCTGGATGCCGAGCTCATCGTCGGGCCGGAAGGCCAAGTCCGGGCCCGGGTGGAAAGCGCGCTGCTGACCGTCGAGGGGACCCTGGACGGCGAGGTCTTGGTGACCGAAGTCGCGCGATTGGCACCGGGTTGCCGGATGACCGGCGTGCTGTCGTCTGGCCGGATTGTCATCGAGGACGGTGCGAATTTCACCGGGCGGCTCGACATGAACACGGGTCTGACGGCACCTGGCGGTAGCAAGCATGGCTGATACCGTCATCGGCGCCAAGACCCGGATAGAGGGAACCGTTTCGGGCAGCGATCGCTTGGTTGTCCATGGCGAAGTTGCCGGCGACATCAATATGGACGGAACGGTCGTGGTCGAGGCCGACGGGCGGGTCCGTGCCGAGGTCCAAGCCGACGAGGTTTCGGTGCTGGGCAGCGTGGACGGCTTCCTGGTGGGACGACAGAAGGTCGAAATCCTGCCGGACGGCCGGTTGGTCGGCGACGTGCGCACCGCGCGCATCCTGATTTCGGACGGTGCGGTGTTCCGAGGCCGCGTGGACATGGATATCGGGGAGGGCTAGCCTCATGGCTGACGACCGTCGGACCGAGATCGGCCCGGACACGTTGGTGTCGGGCGAAATCGAAGCGCGCGAGGACATCGTGATCCTCGGTCGCGTCGAAGGAACCGTGACATCCACACACACAGTGACTATCGAGGAAGGGGGCTTCGTCCAGGCTCGTGTCCAGGCGTCGCGGATCGTGATCGCTGGGGCCTTGGTCGGGCAAGCTGAAGCGTCCGAGCGGGTCGAGATCACCGAAACAGGACGCGTGCTCGGGACGATAGCCACGCCCCGGTTGGTGCTGCTGGAAGGCGGGGCAGTCCAGGGCGATATCGTGATGGACGGCTCGAGCGTTCCCGCACCGCAGGCTTCCACCGCACCCGTCCGTGTGCCTGGCCATCGGTCTTCGACTTCGACAGTGACATCCACTCGGCGGGCCCCAACTGCTACCACGACTCGCACGGGGCGCGAAACTGCGCGGCCCGTGGTATCTCGCGCGAATCCAACCCGGGCCGCTTCCGTGCGCGCACCGGTTCGGCCGGTCGCCACCGAACCGATCGTTGAACCTCGGGATATCGAGGACACGTCCGACGACGAATGACCCAATCGGGTTTCAACCAGGCGTGCGACCCATGAACGCGTTACGTCAATTCGACGGGCGGCCGCGATTCTCGGCGTTCCAGCCGCCGGTGCCGCGGAAAACCGGGTTCATGCCGCTTCAGGATGGGACGCAAATCTACTGGGAATGGTACGGGCCGTTGGCCGGGCTGCCGATGGTGCTGACCGATGGTCTTGCCTGCAACGGGACCTTCTTCGTCAATCAGGTGCCCTATTTCGCGCAGATGCGGCCGGTTGTCCGGTGGGCTTTCCGAGGGCACGGGCTGTCCGGGTCGCCTGCGGATTGTGATGGCCTGGGTATTTCCACGTTCGTCGATGACCTGTTTCGTCTGATGGACCACCTTGGCATCCACCGTGCCGTCCACGTCGGTTACAGCATGGGCGTTCAGTTGCTGATTGCTGCCGCCTCGCAACGGCCCGAGTTGTTCGCGGGGCTGAGCCTCCAGTGCGGGACCTGGGGGCACCTGATCGATTCGTTCCACGGCAACAGCGTCGCGCGGACTTTGTTTCCGGCTCTATATTCCCTGGTGCTGAAAGACCACCGGATTTTCCCGCGCGTGTGGCGCACGATGACGCCGTCGCGATTGGTGTACTTCCTGACCAGCCTCACGGAATTTGACGGCCGCCTGGTGCAGCGCGAACAACTGATGCCGTACCTGGAGCATCTGGCGTCGATGGACATGGAGCTCACGTTGACAATGGCGGAAAGTGCCAGCGCTCAAGACACCCGACCGTTGCTGCCCGGCCTTCGGATTCCCACGCTGGTCCTGGGGGCCTACCGGGACCGGTTCACGCCATACTACCTTTCCGAGGAAATCTACCAGGCGCTGCCGGATGCCGAATTATGCATCGTCCCAGGTGCCACCCATTCCGTGATGCTGGAGCAACCCGACTTGGTTAATCTGCGAGTCGAGGACTTCCTGTTCCGGCGGGTCGATGGGGCGCCTTAATCGTCCAAACGGCGGAATCGCAACAGGTGCTGTCCTACCAGGATCACGCCCCCAGGTTGGACCGCGACGCGTCCGCGGATCCGCAGGAAGCATCCGTTGGTGCTGCCGAGGTCCCGCAGTTTGCACGTACCGCCCACGACCGAAATCGCGGCATGTCGCGAAGACACGAACGGGTCGTCGGGCATCAATATGTCGCCTGCGGACCGCCCAATCACGATTTCCTGGGCAGTCAGGAGGTGCGCCTCGATCACCGTATCGTCCGGGCCCAGTCGCAGCAAGCGTCCGGTGTGGTTGGCCTTGGCGCCGGCTGAGCCCAGCCAGGTCGAACCGTCGGTGGTTGGCGGCAGGGGATGGGTCAATTGGATCTGGAACAGCGCATGACCGATCCTGACCCGATCGCCGTCAACCAGGGCCATTTCGTCACGAATACGAATGAAGGTCCCATAAGGTGTCGACAGGTCTTCCAAGAACGCCAGGTCGTCGCCGACATCCAGCGTCGCGTGCTCCGCAGCGATGCGGGGGTCGTCGGGAATGGACACCTCGGGGCCCCGTTGGCCGATGCGGTTGATGCCCAATTCCAGAGGGTATTCGTTGCCGGCGGTCCCGTCAGTTTTGACGGCCACCAGCCGGAATGAAGTCTTTTTTTCGGCGCGGGCCGGGCGAGGGCGGTAGCTGGACAGCGACTGCTCCAAGGGCTTGCCGCAGTTCAGGCAGTAGGTGAAGATCTCTTCGTTTTCCTTGTTGCAATGGACACAGCGGATCATCGCGGTCTCCTGGTGGAAGCGGGGTCTTGATGCCAGCTTGGAACCTTGCGCATCGTAGCATCGGGGCCTAGAATCGTAAAGACCGCGAAGGAGTCCTGTAAGTTGAGCGCATGTAAGTCATGCGGCAAGGATGCGCCCGACGGCAGCCGGTTTTGTCCATTCTGCGGCGACCGCCTAGCGGAATCGGTGATCCCGCGCAAGCCTGTCGATCCCCTGGTGGGGCAAGAAGTCGAGGGCAAACACCTGGTCGAGGAACGAATCGGCACTGGTGCGATGGGCAGCATCTATCGCGCCAAGGACCTGACGCTCGGTCGGACCGTCGTCCTGAAAGTTTTGCACCGCCATCTGATCGCCGAAGAGGACCACGTCCGGCGATTTCGCCGCGAAGCGCTGGCGGCATCTAGGCTGCACCACCCAAACTGCATCACTGTGTTGGGCTTCGGACAGACCGAGAAAGGTTGGACCTACATCGCGATGGAATACCTGGCTGGGCGGGACCTGTGTCGCGTGTTGGCTGACGAAGGACCGCTGGCGCCGCGGCGCGTGGTGGAAATGGCCGCGCAGGTCCTCGCCGCTCTGGACGAAGCGCATGGCGAGGGCATCGTCCACCGTGACCTGAAGCCCGAAAATATCATGATCGAACCGTTGCGGTCGCAACCGGACTTCGTCAAAGTGCTCGACTTCGGGATTGCGAAGATCCGTGATCTGGGGAAGGGCGACGGTTCCTCATACAAGACCGCGACCGGGATGGTGTTTGGTACACCGGAATACATGTCGCCCGAGCAGATCCGCGGTGATGAACTGGACGGTCGGTCGGATTTGTACAGCCTGGGTATCCTGATGTACCAGATGCTGACGGGCGTACTGCCGTTCGGCGGCGATTCCGTGCTCGAAATTGCGACCGCACACCTGAGCGCGGTGCCTGAATCGCTGGTTTCGCGGTGTCCGGACACCCCGGCGGGTCTTGCGGCGTTCGTCGATCGATTGATGGCGCGGAAGCGGGACGACCGTTTTCAGTCGGCGGCTGAGGCCCGTGCGGCACTACTTGAAGTGGACCTCAAGGCGCCCGATGTCGTGCCTGTTGTACCGACGCTTCCGCCGATGAGCGTCCCGGATTCTACACGCGCCGGACCGACACGTTTTTCGGGCCTCGGTGACAACTCGCGCTTCGAGCACACCC
>CAZHDQ010000265.1:0-4851 GCA_964531595.1 uncultured Anaeromyxobacteraceae bacterium | reverse complement strand
CCCGGGCACATGAACAAGGCGACCCGGAAGATGAACGAGGCGCTGAGCGTGGTCGATCTGGTGGTCGAGGTGGTCGACGCGCGCATCCCAGCATCGTCGCGCAACCCGGCATTCAATGAATTGTTCGAACGAAAACAACGATTCGTGGTGTTGACCAAAGCCGATCTGGCCGACCCCACGATGACCGGGTTGTGGAAGGCGTGGTACGCGCGCCAGGGCATCCAGGTCGCCCCGGTGAGTACCATTACTGGGAAGGGGTGCGCCGGCCTGACCGCCGCCTGGAAAGCCGCCTATATGGCGAACCCTCGGCCGGCCGACGTAGGCCATCCTTTGCGGCACCCGCTGAAGGTAATGATTTCCGGTGTGCCCAACGTGGGGAAGTCCTCCCTGATCAATCGTCTGGCGGCCGAGCAACGGGTCAAGGTCGGCCCCAAACCTTGCGTGACTCGCATCAACGAATGGATCCGCCTGAAGGGAGGTGTCGAGTTGCTGGACACGCCCGGGATCCTGTGGCCGAAGATCAGTGACAAGGTTCACGAATTGCGGCTGGGGATCTGCGGTTGTATCCGCGATCCGGTGATCGGGAACGAACTGCTGGCCGAATTCCTGTGGTTTGAATTGGTGCGGGTGGGAGCGCCGGTCAACTGGGCGCTGTACGGCCTGGACCACTGCCCGGAATCCATCGATGAATTGATCCAGGCCATCGCCAGTCGTCGCGGCCTGCTGCAGACGGGCGGGGACGTGGATCTGGAGCGCGGTTCCACCACACTGATCCGCGACTTCCGGGACGGCAAACTGGGGCGGTTCACCTTCGAAAAGCCAGATGCCCCTGAAAACCCCGATGCGTCGCGGGAATTGGATACCCCGCCCGAAGACGCGTGAGTTTCGGTCCAAACGCTGTCGGTAGATCCCGGCGGGATTCGTTTGCCGGAACTACTGTGGGGCAATGACAGTGCAGATGGCCTGGAACTCGTTTGGCAGGCCGTCGGACAGGTACGCGGACGGCACGCCGCAGCCGTGATCCTTGAAGAAACTCATCATCATTGCGTTGTTGATATTGGGATGGTTGGTGTGTCCTCTGGTATGCGGGCAATCGATCACTGTGCGACCGTTCCCGGTCAGGAAAGGCTTCGCAAACTGTGCGGACTTTTCGAAGTCGACGATCGTGATGCCTATTTCTTTGTACATGTCGGTCGCGCCCCCGTGCGTCATGAACACGGTGCCTGTCGTGGGCGTCAAGGCCTCCCAGTTCAGCGTCGCCATCCCTAACGTGTTGACAGCCTTCTTCGTTTCCGCGTCGTTGAACCAGGCGCCGGACATGCTGAAAACGGTCGGTAGCAGGTCAGGGTAGCGCGAGTGCAGCAGGTTCGAAAAGATGGCGCCGGCGCTGAACCCCAGCACGAACAAATTGTTGGTATCGACTGTGACCGTGTTGCCCAGGCAGCCCAGGATTTCCTCGAACAAGCGAGCATCAATGTTGTTGTCGCCCGGGGTGCTCTGGATGATGTCCCACTCAATGCCTTTGTCGGTGCCGGTAGGCAGCAACTTTAGTGACTGCGGATAAATCAGTACGAACGGGAATTTGGGGTCCGCGTCCGGATCGGGGCCGAAGAACTTTCGGAAGTTGTCTATGTTGTCGCCCAGACCGTGATAAACAAACACGATCGCCAGTGGTTTCGTGCCAGGGTTAGTCGGGAATTTGGCATAGAAACTGCGCTTTTTGCCGGCGACGGACCAGTTCTGGTTCAAGCCTGCAACGACGGTTCCCGACTTGCACGTGAATGGAACGGGGACGATTGGTTTGCAAGGGTCGACGGTGCCGGGGTCGACGGTGCCGGGGTCGGCGGTGCCGAGATCCCCTGGGCCTGGGTCCGTGATGCCGGGGTCGACGGTGCCGGGGTCCTCTTTCCCAGGATCGTTTGGCGCCAGGTCGTCCGAGTCGTCGGATTTACTGCCCTGGTCCCTCGTGTCCTCGTCAGGCGAAAGATCTTGAATGAAATCATCGGGAGCAGGTCGGTCGCTCGCGATGTCCGCCGGTCGACTGTCGAACGATGCGTCGACGAATCCGTACACGTCTAACGATGCATCTTCGGCGCCGTCGCATCCCGCAATGAAGGCCACGATCAGCATCAGCGCGAAACTGGTTCGTGCGGTAGCCATGGATCCACACCTCCGGTTGCAGCCGTTCTTACCGTTGCGGCATTCTAGCGCGAAGCGGACGTCCGAATCCCGATAATTGATACTTCGACGTTATCGCCCCCACCAGCCGCGAATTTCGCCCCTGGCCGTGACCAGTCGCGTCATGACGGGTAAACTTGCCAACGCTGGGTCGGGGTGCTTCCCGGCGGCGCTATTATGTCCATTTGTCGGGAGGAGCACCGTGATCAAAACCAGGCTGACTGAACTCTGCGGCGTCGAGCATCCGATCGTTGGCGGTGCAATGGCCCATCTGTCGAATGCGCGCCTGGTTGGTGCTATCTCCCAGGCCGGTGGTCTGGGGGTGCTGGCATCGGCCAACTACAAGACGGCGGATGAATTTCGTGCCGAACTGAAGCAAATCCGTGCGGTTACGTCTAAGCCGTACGCCGTGAACCTGAATCTTTTCCCGATGATGCGCCCCATCGACAACATGGAATACCTGGACGTCCTTTGCGACGAGGGTTGCACGGTCGTCGAGACATCGGGACACGAACTCCCTGAAGAACTGACCTCTGCCGTGAAAGCCAGGGGCCTGGTGTGGATCCACAAGTGCGTCCTGCCGCGGCACGCTCAGCGGGCTGAACGCATGGGAGCGGATGCGGTCACCGTCGTGGGGTATGAAAATGGCGGCGCGACCGGCAGGTGGGACATCGGCACGATGGTACTGGTCCCGGCCGTGATCGAGGCGGTGGACATCCCCGTCATCGGCGGCGGTGGAGTGGTGGACGGTCGTGGGTTGGCGGCCGTTCTGGCTCTGGGCGCCGCTGGGGTGATCATGGGCAGCCGTTTCGTGATGGCCGAGGAATGCGCCATCCACGACAACGTTCGTAAACTGTTGGTAGATGCGAATATCACCGACACCATGTTGGTCATGCGGTCCATCGGTGCCACTCACCGGGTGATCGCCAACGAGGCCGCTCGCAACCTTGCAGCGATCGAGGTCAGTCCCGATGTTGGGCTGGAGGATTTGCTGCCGTTCATCCTGGGCGAAAAAAGCCGCGAAGTGTACTTCGACGGCAACGTAGACGCGGGCATGTGCTACATCAGCCAAGCGGTCGGCTTGATGCCTTCGGTCAAGGCCGCCGCCGCGATCGTCCAAGACACCGTGGACCAAGCCGAAGCGATCCTTAAACGTTTGTATGGCAGCGTGGTCCAGGCGAAATAGACACTTCGCGTTGCTTCGGGCTAGACTGCGCTGCCGTTTCCTAGTGGCGTGGCATGCGAAGCCAACGAAAAATCAAGCGAAAAATAGTTCACGCCCCAGGTCTGCCTTCGGTCAGATTGCTGGGTGTGTTTGTGCTGGCGTGCGTGGTCTGTGCCCCCTTGGGCGGCGAAACCAAGGCGCCAACCGTTGTTACGCGCCAAGCGACCGATGGGCTGTTCCGGCTGCTGAAGGAAAGGCCGGGGCCCTGTAGGTTGGACGCGATGTCCGCCCAGCCCGACCGGATAAAGGTCTCGCTGTGCGAGGGTGCGTCCTGCGGATCGGCCAGCCTAAGAGCTAGTAATGACTGCGATAATGCTACGGTGGCCGGCGGGTTGTGCGCGGTTCTGGGTGATGACCTGACGGCGGCGTGCCGTGCGGCCTTCCTGGATGCAGCTTCACGTCTGGATGCTGTCGATGACGCAACCGGGCGCGTGACCGGGGTTGTTTCGATCGAAGGACTGCGCCGTCCTGAGCCGACGGAACGCGTGACGTTTCCCACCCGCTTGCTGCAGGTCGCCTGGATCCTGCTGGCCTTGCTGTGCGCGACGGCCGCCTGGCGCAGTCCCGATCGGCGCAAGGTGCTGCCGGAACTGGTTTTGTTGTTCGTTGCGGCGTTCGCCCTGAGGTGGGTGTTGGGGCCGTGGGGTCCGGGGGATATCCGGATCAACCTGATCCCCGGTGCCGTCTTCGAGTGGGACTTTCGCTGGGGGCATGCGCCGGTCGCACTTTACCGCCTGTTGGGCACAGACCCAGGCGATCGGGCCATCCAGGTGTTCGGCATCGTACTGACGTCGTTTGTTCCCCTGTTTTTGCACGGGATGTTGCGAAACCTGGGTTTCGGTCGTTTGTCGTCTTTTGCCGCGGGCATGGCGGCGGCGGCGATGCCCTTCCTGATCCTGTTTTCATCGGTGATTTCACGTATTCCGGCCGTGCTGTTTTCGGGGATGGCCGCCTTGTGGCTGGCGGTGTCGTTCGTCCGATCCGGTGGATGGATGCGTGCGGTAGGGTCGTTAATCGCGGTAATCCTGGCGACGCTCAGCCGGCCGGAAGGTGGGGTGGCCCTGGCCCTGGCCGTTGTGTTGGTCCTGGCCGTTGAGGCCCCGGCAAGGCGTCGCTGGGCGGCCGCGGGCATGGGTGTGGCGCTTGGCGTGGCGGCCGTGGCGTATCTGCTGTTGACCAGCACCGTGAACATGACCGGGCTATTTGACGGCGGGCCCAGGGGGCGCGTGGGGTTGGGGGCTATCCCGTGGTCGATCCTGTTTAGTTCCGAGTACACGCCGGTGGGCTTCCTGGCAATGGGCGCTATCGGTCTGGCCGCGCATTGGCGGGACCGCAGGGCATGGCTGGTGATTGCCTTGCTGCTGGCGCTGGAAATCGCCTGGGTTGCGACGCCGGTCGGTGGCTACTTCATCGGGCTCAAGCGCATGGCAGCGAACGCGCGTTACCAG
>CAZHDQ010000264.1:0-4851 GCA_964531595.1 uncultured Anaeromyxobacteraceae bacterium | reverse complement strand
TGAAAATGTGGCTGCACAGATAAACAGGATGTCCGTCGTGTCAACGGGGACGAAGTCGTGCTTGGACCAGTGCTGGGTGACATTCGTCGGGCAGAAAATTTTGCGACCTTCCAGCAGTTTTAGCAGCCCCTGCTGGACGCCTTCACCCCCGATATCGCGGCTGCCGGCGCCAGTGACGGCCCCGTGGGAACGCCGGGCGATCTTGTCCACTTCGTCGACGAACACGATACCGCGCTGCGCCAGTTCGGGGTCCATGTCGGCGACCAACAACAGTTCGCCGATCATGACCTCGACGTCCTTGCCGTAATAGCCTGCCTCGGTGTATTCGGTCGCGTCCACGATGACGAACGGCACTTCCAAAAACCGCGCCAGCGAACGGGCGATGTGGGTCTTCCCGCAGCCGGTTGGGCCAATGAGCAGTATGTTCGACTTGCGCGCGATAAGCGGCGTGCCGGCCGCCCGGGCGCGGGTCCGCTTCAGAGGGCTATAGGCGGCGGTCGCAATGGCCTTCTTGGCGCGTTCCTGGCCGACTACGTGAGCATCCAGTTCTCGGAGGATCTTGGTGGGCGTGGTCAGGGCTGGCATTTCCTTCGCGATTCCGGTCATACGGTGCTCCATGGGGCGACGAATCGACCGGCGGACTATAGCGCACCATCGCGTCACAGGCCAAGACAGTGCCCGGAATCGTCAGGATTTATAGGGTGTTGGATTAGCTCGGTGGGTATTATTGTGCCGGTGCAGCAGCCGGGGCCTCGCCAGCAGGGGCCTCGGCCGGTGCCTCGTCGGCGGGCTCTTGTGCCGCTGCCGGTTCGGGGGCCGGTTCGACCGGCGGTTGGACGGACGGTTCGCCAGCGGGCCGCTCGGGGACCTTCGAGGTCGCCGCACGTGTCATCATACCGACCATATCCAGCCGCCAGATGCCTTCCTCGAGGCGCATCGGCGCGTCCAGGTCATGTCCGTCCTTGGTGTATTTAATCATGGCCGTAGTGCCGTTTTCGTCAGCAGTTTCCGACACGAACTGGACCGACCCGGGCTGGAAACCCTTGCAGATTTCCTTGTACAGATCGAAATCTTTCTGCTTTTCCGGCGGCATGAACTGGGCGAACTGGGCCACCATGGCATCCATTTGGTCCACGGAGGACTTCGTCATTCCGGCCTTGATCGCCGGAATATCGCACTTTTCGATCGCGGCGATCCAGGCATTGAAGCCGTCCTTGGGGGTCATCGCCTTGCCCTTGCAGCCCATCGCAACGATGGCCAGCAAGCCGGCCGCTACGACCATTCCTTTGATCGTCTTGCTCATGGAACCCTCCCGGCGCCTGGCGCCGATGGCGTCGGCCTGTCCGGCGCCGTGCTTCGACGGCGTAAAGTAGTCCAGACGTCCTTGACTGTCAAAGGGAAATACGGGCTTGGGAAATCAGGGGATTCGGCGCTCGATGACGCTGTCGATCAGACCGTATTCGCGGGCCTGCTCGGCGCCCAGGAAAAAATCGCGGTCGGAATCGCGAGTGATACGTTCGATTTCCTGGCCGCTGTGCTTCGCCATCAGTTCCGTGATCTGCTTCTTTAGGAACAGGATTTCGCGCGCCTGAATGTCGACATCAGCCGCCTGGCCCGAAAAGGATCCCAGCGGTTGGTGCAACAGCATCCGGGCATGGGGCAGGGCCATCCGGCGTCCGGGCGTGCCCGAAGCGACCAGAAGCGCGGCCAGGCTGGCGGCTTGGCCGATGCAGATCGTGGTGATCGGACACTTCACGTACTGCATCGTGTCATAGATCGCCAGCCCCGAGTGTACGTATCCGCCGGGCGAATTGATGTACAGGTAGATGTCCTTCTCGGCGTCTTCGGATTCCAGGAACAGCAACTGGGCGACGACGACACTGGCCAAGTCGTCGGTAATGGGCCAGCCCAAAAAGATAATTCGGTCCTTGAGCAGTCGCGAAAATACGGACCATTCTCGCTCGCCGCGGTGCGTCTGCTCGACGACGGTCGGGATCCACACGCTCATTCGGAAACCTCTTCGGCAGGGGCGGTCTGGGTCGCATCCTGCGCAGGTTCGGGCGTCGGTTCAGGCGCAGGCTCCGTCGCCGGGGCCGCCGTGGCTTCCACGGGTTCGTCCTTGGCGGGCGCTGGTGCCTTGGCCACGGCATAACGTTGCAGCATGTCCAGCACCTTGTCCAGTTGCAGGCGCCGCTTCAGCGAGTCGAGCTGTTCGTCCTTCAACTGTGCGCGCAGTCGCGGCACCGGCAGGCCGTGCTGCGCCGCCAGTCCCGAAAGATGCGCATTGATGTCGTCGTCGGATACCTCGACGCCTTCCTTGTCGGCGATCGCTTGCAACACCACCATTCGGGACAGGTTCTTGCGCGCCTCTTCCAGGCCGTGTTCTTTCGGCAGACCCAGGTTCAGTTTCGCGCGATCCTCGGCGGACATGTTGGGCAGCATCTGTTCCAGCGCGTCGGCCTGCGCGGCCTCGGCCACACGCTGGATCGTGTCAGCGCCCATCTCGACAGGATTCACCGCCAGGATGGCAGACACGACCGCCTCGCGCCAGGACTCCTGGACCTGCTCCGCTTGCTGCGCGTCCAGGCGTTCGCGGATCTGGGTCTTCAACTGGTCCAGCGTCATGTCCTCGCCAAAATCCTTGGCGAAGTCGTCGTCCAGCGGCGGCAGAATCTTGGTCAGCACCTTCTTGATCTCGACTCGGGCCATCGCCGTTTCGGGCACCACCACGGCCGGCGGTTCCTCGATAGGCGTCGTGTCTTCGGCAGCCTCGACGGCCTCGCCCTCGGCGGGTTCGGGTTTCGGTTCGGGCTGCATCGTCCGCTCGATAACGCGCATCGCCAACCGGCCGATCTTCCCGGTCACGTCCTTCGTTTCACCGACCTTCAGGCCCAGGAGCGCCCGGCCCAGTTCCACGATCGGTTCGTCGTCGTCACCTGCCATCACGCGGGTTTCGCGGCGTTCCTGGAGTACGGTTTCGCCGTCTTCACTGAGCAGTTCCATGTCGGCTACGATCATGTCACCCTCGTGGGCAACCGATCCCTCGGGCCGATCCTCGAACTTGCCCCTGGACTGTTGCATGCGTTCCAGCGTGCCATCGACGTCGGCGTCGGTGACTGCGGGAACCTCGGGCTTCTCGACTTCGATGCCCAGGTAGTCCTTGACCTCGACGGCCGGGTACGATTCGAAATTAACCGTGAACCGGATCGACCCGTCTTCGGACGGTTCGGCGATCTCGATTTGGGGTTCGGTCGACGGCTTCAGCGCGTTTTCCTCCAGGGCATCCTGGAACGCCTGGCCGACCGCGTATTCCCGCACTTCCTCTTCGAAACTGGGCCCCAGTTGCCTGATGACCATCTCGACAGGGGCCTTGCCAGGGCGGAAGCCCCGCAGGTTCACATGATAGCTGTAGGCGCGCGCCATGCGCTCCCGGTGCTTGCGGACGTCCGCCGGTTCCACTTCGATCGTCAAGCGGTACTTCAAACCGCCCAGATCCTCGCGTTCGACCTTCATTCGTCATCTCCTTGTGCGCCGGCGGCAGCCGAGCGGAAAACGGCGCCTAATTTAGCAGCGTTGCGGGTCTGGTGCAACCGGCCCAAAGCAAAAATTGGTGCCTCCGATCTCAAAGGCTTCCCTTGGTTTCGAGTTTTGCTACACTGCTGCGTCGCGAGTCCGGGGGACGGGATGGATATTGCAACGAACTGTGGTCTGCGGGCCGGATGGTCCGAAATCGACTTCACGCCGGCCGAACCGGTTCCGCTGGGCGGTTACACTCATTGGAAAGAACGCCTTTCGAACCGCGTTCGCGACCCGCTTATGGTCCGCGCAGTCGCGTTCGAGCAGGGCGGCGAACGTGTCGTGGTGATCGCCTACGACCTGCTGATGGTGTTCGAAGACCTGTACCAGGGCCTTCGGTCACGGTTGGTCGAATCCAATGTGAAACTGCTGGTCCACGCCACCCACACGCATTCGTCGGTTGGCGGATTTTGGAACACCTTCCTGGGTCGCCGATTCCTGGGCAACTACCGGCCCTGGATGCTGCGCCACTTGATCGACGCTGGCGAAAGGGCGGCTCGTGGTGCGTTGGCGGATTTGGCTCCGGCCGAGGCACGCGTCGCATTGGGTACGCTTCCGGGACTCAACGGCAACCGGCGCAATCCGGACGGTCCCCGCGACGAGGAACTGACCGTCTTGCGGCTGGTTCGAGACCGTGACGACGCCGTTATCTGGTCCTATTCGGCCCATCCTGTGATCGTGTCCGAGCGCGATCACCATGCGATTTCGGCGGACTTTCCAGGAGAGGTCATCCGGCGTTTGCGTCACGACCACGGGTTCGCGATGTTCCTGCAGGGCAGTCTGGGCGGCGTCGACGTGCTGTTTCCCAAGGACCCCGACATGACGGCGGAACGTAACCTGGAACTGATGTCACTGCCGCTAGCTGTCGCGGTGACCACGATTGCCAGGGGCGCGCAACCTGCGGGCGGCCCGCTGCGCTATGCGTGCGAGGAATGGGATGCTGGTGCTCCAGACTCGCGGCCATTCTTTGACGACCAGTCGTGGCAGCGTCGGTTCGACCTGCCGTTGCGCGCCGCGGTGAACCTGCTGACGTCCCCGTTGCCTCGCAAGGCTCGGCTGTGTGGGATGCGACTGGGAAACTTCGCGATGGCAGGCTTTCAGGCGGACTTGGGCGTCGAGATCGGGCTGGCATTCAAGGCCCACGCCCGTGAATTGGGCATCGATTGCCCGGTGGCCGCATCGCAGACTAACGGCTATCTGGGCTACGTGCATCTGCCTAACGACTATGCGAAGGCTCCGCCGGAATCCACACGCGAAATGGCGGTCTACGAGAAC
>CAZHDQ010000263.1:0-4854 GCA_964531595.1 uncultured Anaeromyxobacteraceae bacterium | reverse complement strand
TTCACTACGGGGTCGCCTGGACATCCGGGGACCTGGAGCAGCGCGTCGGGCGCGTTGACCGGTTCTTCTCGCTGATCGAAAGGCGGCTGCACGAGGAGGGCCCACCGCCTGATGTCGAGCTGCACGTCGGCTACCCACACGTGGTGGCATCGCTCGAAAGGTGCCAGGTCGAGCGTGTCATCGAACGCCAGAAGCGGGCCGAGCTCCTGATGGACTCGCCGCTGGCCGGCACCCGGTACGAGGGCAAGGACATGGTCGTCGGATCGACGACACCGCGCGAGCAGGAGCGTGTGCTGGAGCCCTATCGTACGAACCACTTCCCCGAAATCGGGCGACCGGTGGTCGTGGTGTCGGAGAAGGAAGCCCGGTCGCACGCAGATCACTACGCCCGATGGTACCTGGAGCTGCGACAGGCGCTCGGGGATCATGGCTGGAGGATCTCACCCGGCGACGCCACTCCGGTTCGTGTAGCCACCATTTACGGCGCCGGGGCGCAACACGACATCGAGTGGACCTTCGATGCTGCACTTGGGCGGTACGTGCTCACGCTGGCAGGCGTACCCGGGGCGAACGAAGCGATCTTCAGCGGCGGCAAGCGGAGGCGCCTGGTCGGCCGCACCCGGAGGGTGGAGTCGTTCCTACGTCTGCTCGTTCCAACAGCCGATGAAGGGACAGACGGTATCGCGATCACCCGCCTGTTGTCCGCGTTGAGCGGCCAGTCTCCCCGAGCCGACGCCAACGCAGCGTCACGTTGGGGCGGGCCGCTCGCCTCGTTAGCGAACGGAGGGGTCGAGTGGCTCTCGAACCACAAGGCTCGAGTCATCGTCCCCCGCGGCGACCGCAGCCAAGGGATCACTCTGTACGCGTATGAAGGTGGAGTCCGTGTCGTTAGTGTCGTCGCTCCGCTGGATGAGCTCGAGCACCGCGGAGAATGGGGCGGTGAGCCCACGCCCGAGCATGTCCGCGAATGGGCGCTGGACACCACCAGCGACTTGGCCCTCGGATACCTCGATGTTCACGACCGCGACGGACTGGTATTCGGGAACCATGTCCTTCACGGTGAGCTGTCCGAGGAAGCTAGGCGACGCCTGGTCGAGGAGGTGGCGTGGCGAGCCGACGCGTGGGAGGCAGCCCTCACAGGAGCCGACAGGCGATAGGAGTGAACCGCGCACCCAGGTAATTTCCTTTCTAACGCAATTCTCGTGGTGCGCCACCGCGTGTCTTGCGCGAAGGAAGCGGCCTACTGGACGAGTTCGAAGAAATCGTAGCTGAGCGTGACCGACTCGATGACGTTCTCGTCGGCCTCGTTGTCCCAGTCGCCGGCGACGAACTTCACGGGCCACGCGCGGGAGAGCGACCAGCGGCGCAGGGTGGTGCCGTCGCGCTCCTGCTGCACGACGTCGAGGTTGCCGGTCGCGTATACCTCGAACACTCTCGCCACGATGGGCCCCAGCTCCGGATCCACGTCGATCACCCGCTTCCTGCGTATTCCCGGACGACATTGCGGTACCCGACCGGCGCCCCTGAGGGCCAGATGCCCTGGCGCGCCTTCTCGAGCAGGCCCTTCCGGGATTCCTCGGACAGGTTGTCCAGGTAGTTCTTGGCCATCAAGACCTTGATGCCATGGACGAACTTCTCGGACGAGACGGATGCGTCCGACAGCACGACTCCTTCCTTGACCAGGTGCACTTGCACGTGCAGGTCGTCAACCGTCGACTACATCGAGAAGGCCGGGACCGGGATCAACCGGATGCGGGAGGCTGCACGGGAGCTTGGCAGCGCCGAGCCAGAGTTCGCGAGCACCGGGTTCTTCACAGCGACGTTCCGGCCGCTGGCGGACACGAGCGACTTCGAGCCGGATCGGTCCCTGCCATCGACCGGGTCGGCGACCCAGCCAGCGACCCAGTCGGCGACCCAGTCCAGCGACCCAGTTGAACGCCTCATGCTTCTTCTGCTGGCAAGAGACGAATCGCCCGAGGCGCTCCGGCAGTCTCTGGGCATCAAGCACCGCCCGACCTTCAGGAAGAACTACGTCCATCCCGCCATGGCGGAAGGATGGATCGAGTTCACGATTCCCGAGCGGCCCAACAGCCGACTGCAGCGCTATCGCCTGACGAGAAGTGGCCGAGCATGGCTGGCGGCCCGTGGCGATCGCGGCTCTTCGTGATCTCTGTACTCCTTGTTCGCCTTCGCCGACGCAAAGGGAGCCAACCCAAATAGCGAACATCTTTAAGGCGACGGGTCGGTGCGCCTCGCTCGGGCGCGCGAGGGTCGCGTACAAGCGTTGAATCTTTCACGCTTTTCCGGACGCGTCCGCGAAGGCTGCGGTCGGGGTCTGTCAACCGCGATCGGCGTAGAGAGCGCCCGGGGTGCTCTCCGGGGGCAAAGAGCTGGCGAGAGCGGTTAACACCTTGCAACGACGCCCAGTTCAAGCAGCCGCCGACTGAGGTAGTCCTGCCCAGCCACCGTCAACGCGAGCCTGCCGTCCAACAAATCGAGCCAACCCTTGCTGATAAGCGGCTGTCCTAGACTTCCATCGCCAGAACAACCGAAATCCCGCCCGATGCCACCCGACCACCGTCTCCGGCTTCACGATCGCCAGTGCGTCTTTCCAGCCCAACCAGAATCTCGACATCAACATCCAGAACGCCCGGTCGACCGTTCGCAGGCGAGGTCGCGTCTGCTTTCGCTGCAATACGGCAACCTGATGACGAAGCGCAATGTTCTCCAGGACCAGGTTGTGGCGGCTCTTGACCATCGCCGCCAGCGCCGCGATCAGGGTTTGAAACATGGTGTTCATGGGCGCCGAGCTTACCGTATTGCTCGACAGGCGCCCCGACTGGCGGAATGGCCGTAGTTTTCACTTGCAAAAAGTAATCTCTGGCGTTACTTTCTGTAAGAATGAACTAGAGCGCGGCCTCCCTCCCGAGTTCGCCTCAAGGGTTGTTCGTATTGCGTTTCGCGCTCATGGGCTTTGCCATGGACTCGGTTGCGGACTACATCGAGGACCTCCAGATAAACGGCAGGCTGACGTTTACCACCGAGGACGTCGTTCGGGCCCTGGGAAAGTCTGCGCCCACGATTCGCGCCCAATTGCGTCGACTCAAGGAGAAAGGGCACATCGCGGATCCCTATCGGGGGTTCCATGTTGTTGTTCCGCCCGGGTACCGGCGGGTGGGGTGTCTCCCGGCAGACCAATTCGTCCCACAGTTGATGAAGCACCTCGGTAGTCCCTACTACGCGGCCCTGCTCAGCGCAGCCGCCTACCACGGCGCGGCCCATCATAAACCACAGGTGTTCCAGGTCATGGTACCCACGGCACGCCGCAGTCTCGCATGCAGCAGGGTTCACGTGGATTTTGTTGCACGACGCGACATGGACGACACGCCCGTGATCGAACGCAACACCCCGGCGGGAGTCATTCGCATCGCATCACCGGCCGCCACGGCTTTGGAGCTGGTCGGCTATCTTGAGCGCTGCGGCTATCTGGACAACGTCGCGACAGTGCTCGCGGAACTTGCGGAATCCATCGATGGCGATTCCCTGGAAATCGAGGCTCGACGAGCCCCCGTTTCCTGGGTTCAGCGGCTTGGTTACCTCCTGGTGCTCGTCGAACAGAACGAACTCGCGGACCGCCTCGATGGAGTTTTGGAAAGCGGGAACGTATTCGTCGTGCCACTTGCCTCCTGGGAGGGCATGGGGGGCGCGCCCCGAGACTCACGCTGGCAGATTGCCATCAATACGAACGTGGAGCCCGACGTATGATCCCGGAACAGGCCATTGTCGAGTGGCGACAACAAGCGCCATGGCACGCAAACTCGCTCGTCGAACAGGATTTCGTCATCAGCCGAGCCCTGGTCGAAATGTACTCCGTGCCTGAGATCGCCCAACGACTGGCATTTCGCGGGGGCACAGCCCTGTACAAGCTTCATCTGAGACCGGCTGCACGGTACTCCGAGGATATCGACCTCGTTCAGATCCAACCCGAGTCCATTGGCGAAACGCTTGATCTCTTGCGCGGCGTACTTGACCCCTGGCTCGGCACACCGCAACGTCAACTCAAGGAGGGTCGGGTCAACCTGGTATATCGATTCGATTCGGAAGACAACCCGCCGCTGAAGATGCGGCTGAAGTTCGAGATCAACTCCCGCGAGCACTTCACCGAACTCGGTCTGGTGCACATTCCGTTCGCGATCGACAACCAGTGGTATCGCGGCAAGGCTGGCGTCACAACCTTCGCCATCGATGAACTGCTGGGGACCAAACTCCGCGCACTCTATCAGCGCAGAAAGGGTCGAGACCTCTTCGATCTCTGGTTTGCCATCGAACAAGGCGATGCGGACTCGGATTCGATTATCGCTTGCTTCAATCGCTACATGGCCGAAGGCGGCCACGCCGTCACCCGAACGCTCTTCGAAGCGAACCTTCACGAAAAGGCGAGGCGACCCGATTTCCGCAGGGACATGGATGCCCTGTTGCGTCCCGGTTTGAGCTGGGATTTCGATGAGGCGCTGCGTGTCATCCTGGAAGAACTTGTGGCCAGATTGCCGGGCGAGCCGTGGAAAGGCGACGGCTCATGAAGAAGAGATGAGCGATCCGAACGGATGCAAATCCAGCACTATCCAGTTCTCGTTCGCCCCCGCCGACGCAATCGGAGCCAACCAAGCGAACATCTTCACGACGGCGGATCGTGGCATCGAGGACGAGAGGCCATCGCAGTCGCGGATGACCGACGTCACGTTCTCACCTGACAGCGGACCTGACAACGGACAGTCGGGTGGCCCCGGGACGTTCCCCCAAATATCCAAATGCAACCCCAGGTACGGTAGGATTTGGTACCTGCAAACCCGGGCC
>CAZHDQ010000262.1:0-4871 GCA_964531595.1 uncultured Anaeromyxobacteraceae bacterium | reverse complement strand
TTCGACGATCACGTCGTCGACGGCGAACGATATGCGGAAGTAGCCCGGGAAATCGAACCCGGCGCCGGGTGTGACCAGGACGCGCTGTCGGCGGAGGACGTCGACAAAAGCCCGGTCGTCCGGAAGCGGCGACTTCGGGAACATGAAGAATGTGCCCTCGGGACGATGGACGTCGTAACCGATTTCCAGCAAACCGGCATACAGGGTGTCGCGCTTCTTTTGGTAGATCGCCACCGGTGGATCGAACGACGACAGTACCTGAAGGACCCGCTGCATCAGCGCTGGCGCGTTGACGTAACCGAGGATCCGGTTGCAAAACGTCGCCGCGGCAAACAGATCGGCGGCATCCTCGGCCCCGGGGCTTATGGCCAAAAAACCGATGCGCTCGCCCGCCAGCGAAAGGTCCTTGGAGTGGGATGTGCCGATCAGCGTGTGTTCGTAGTAGCTAGCCGGGCTGGTGCTTCGCCTTCCGTCGAACACGAGGCGCCTGTAAGGTTCGTCGGACAACAGGTAGATGGTGTGCCCGAGTTCGGCGTTCTTGCGTCGCAGCAGGTCCGCGATGTTTTTTAAAACCTCGCCGGGGAACACGCGCCCGCTGGGGTTGCATGGTGAATTGAGGATTAGTGCGCGCGTGCGAGGGCCGATACGTCGTTCCAGATCTTCAAGGTTGGGCAGGAAGTCGTCGCCGGCTGGGCTGACGACCTTCACGCCGCCGTGGTTCTGGATGTAAAACGAGTACTCGGGGAAGTACGGCGCGATCACCACCACCTCGTCCCCGGGGTCGAGCAGCGATTTCAGCGCGACGTTCAAAGCCCCGGCCGCGCCCACGGTCATCAGAATGTGGTCGGCGGTGTAGGGAAGTCCAACCTCCCTGGCCAGATCGGCGGCGACGCGTTCGCGTGTGGCTGGGAAGCCGCTGTTCTGCATGTAGGCGTGCGCCAGACGCTTACGATCGGTCACAACCTGCTGTAACGCCTCGAAGAACGCTTCGGGCGGGTCGACGTAAGGGTTGCCCAGCGTAAAGTCGTAGACGTTGAATTCGCCGTGGATGGCCTTCATGCGCAGGCCCTCCTCGAACATCTTTCGGATCCACGACCCACGCACCATGCCTTCACGAACAGTATTTGAAATGCTCATGGCGATCGGGTACCGGAGTTTTTCGGCCAAGTCAACCAGGATCGGACGTCACTCGATGGTTTTCGGGGTACTCGGTGGCTGCGCCGAGATGGTTTTCGCGTCGACTGTTGGACCGTTTTTCCCTGCGGAGAGCGGCGGTGAAAATGCCTCGGTTCGTTCACGAAAATCCGAGCCTTTGGCCCTGTTCAAATCGCTTGACAGGCCATCCGGGGTTTTCTACGCTCGAACGTCGGCAATTTTTGCCTTCTTTACGCTTCACCCCATTTGGAGGAACCATCCATGGCGACGTACACAGCGGATCTGAGGGACATTCGCTTCCTGCTCTTCGAAGTCCTGAAGATTCAGGACCTGCAGAAGATGGACCTTTTCGCGGACTACGGCAAAGAGGATTACGACGCCATCCTGACCGAGGCGTACAAGTTGGCCCAGAACGTCATCGCGCCGATGAACGAGATATCTGACCAGGTCGGCGCCCAGTTCGACAACGGCGTCGTGACGCTGCCGGAACCGTTCGTGGGTGCGTGGAAGCAACTGGTCGACAACGGCTGGTTGGGTGCGATCCAGTCCCAGGAGATCGGCGGCCAGGGCCTGCCCTGGATCATGGGCCAGGTGATCCACGAATTCTTCATCGGTGCGTGCGTGTCGTTTGCGCTGACGGCCGGCCTGACGGAAGGCGTCATCAGCCTGCTGCAGGACTTCGGTACAGCGGAACTGAAGGCAAAATTTGCCCCCGGTCTGCTGGAAGGCAAGTGGTCCGGCACGATGTGCCTAACGGAAGATAGCGCGGGCTCCGATGTAGGCGCCAGCAAGACAACGGCCCAGAAGCTGCCCAACGGCCTGTACGCGATCGAGGGAACCAAGATTTTCATCACCGGCGGCGACCACAACCTGACGAAAAACGTGATTCATGCAGTCCTGGCCCGGACGCCTGGTGCGCCTGCAGGGACCAAGGGCCTGTCGCTGTTCATCGTCCCGAAGGTCCGCGTCAATGACGACGGGACCGACGGCGAATTCAACGACGTCGCGATCGGCCGCATCGAGCACAAGATGGGCATCAAGGGTTCGCCGACGTGCGTCGTGAACTTTGGCGAGAACGGGAAATGCCAGGGCTATCTCCTCGGTCAGGAGCTCGAGGGCATGAAGATCATGTTCCACATGATGAACGAAGCCCGGATCATGGTCGGCGTGCAGGGCCTGGCCGCTGCCGGCGCGTCGTGCGAGGCCGCGAAGGCGTATGCCGCCGAGCGTCTGCAGGGGTCGTCTATCCTGTCGATGAAGGACCCGAAGGCGCCGAAGGCGGCGATCATCGAACACGCCGACGTCCGGCGCATGCTGCTGTGGCAGAAGTCGGTCGTCGAAGGCCTGCGGACGTTGCTGTACACATCGGCGTGGTATGCCGACATGGCGCGCGGGACGACCGATCCGGCCGAAAAGGAGAAGTACACGAACTACGTCGAGTTGATGACCCCCGTTTGCAAGGCGTACGGTTCGGACATGGGCGTCAAGGCCTGCGACCTGGCGATCCAGGTGTACGGCGGCTACGGCTACTGCTCCGAGTACCCGGTCGAGCAGAACTACCGCGACGCCCGCATCGCCCCGATCTACGAAGGCACCAACGGTATCCAGGCGATGGACCTGGCCGGCCGCAAGTTGCCGATGAAGAGCATGCAGGTGTTTGTCGGCTTCCTGAAGGAAATCGGCGGATTCGTCGACAAGAACAAGGGTAACCCGTCGATTGGCCGGTTGATCCAGAAACTGGGCGAGGCGCGCAACGTCCTGGCCGAAGTCGTCATGAAGATGATGGGCATCGCCATGCAGGATCCGGAATACCTGATGCTGGTCGCGTACCCGATTCTGGAATCCTTCGGCGACGTGATCGCGGCGTACGGCCTGCTGAACGAGGCGGTCGTGGCGGACCAAGCGCTGGCCAAGATCTTTGCGGAAGCGAAGGCGGTCGGCCCGGCGGACAAGAAGAAGGTCGTCACCGAGAACCCGGAAGCGAAGTTCTATCACGGTAAGGTGCAGTCCGCGACGTTCTTCGTCAACAACATCCTGCCGCAGGTCAAGGCCCGTGCGGAAGTGATGAAGAACGCGGATCGCAGCGCGCTGGACATCGTATTCTAGGAACACTCGAATCCCGCCTCCCGTCCGCCTGAATTCAGGCGCGTTTGCCGTTTTTTCTGACCAACTTTTTCGGGTGCATCCCTTTGTTCTTCGAGCGGCGCATCGGGCCATGGGGGCACCAATCCGTGGCCGGGGCCGGAAATCCGCTTGGCTCGTGCAATAACGTGGCTATAATCGTGCTGTGAAGATCGTCCACCCATACACGCTGGTGTTCGTCCTGCTGGCTGCTACATGGCCTGTAGCCTATGCCGTTGCCGATTTAGCAGCGCCTCTGCCCGGACGAATAGTGAACCGGACGGGTGCCTGTGACACATCGAAACCCCTTTCCGTGCAGTTGCTGGGCTCGGACGTTTCTCCTCGGGTGGACTTGCCAGTGGATGGGGACGTTTCGGTTTCGTTGCCGAAGGGGTTGTACGGTTTGACCGCTCTGGGGAGCGACGGCGCCGTGGTCGAGGAATCCCGGGTGCTGGTGTCCGTGCCGGGCTTTGTCGTGCCGGTTGGGTGCCCTGCGCAGGCGGTGGCTATGGCCCCGTCGGACGCGGCGTTGGTGCTGATTTCGATCCAGTTGTTCAATTCCTCGATGGACTGCGGACGGCCCGAAACCGTCGAATTCATTGCGGACGGTCTGCCGCTGGGACGTGTCGAACCCGGGGCACGCGTCTTGGCGAATGCGCCGCGTGGTGCGACGCGAATCGAGGTGTTCGCGCAGGGTCGCCGAACCATGGCATGGACGCGGCCGCCACTGGAAGCAGGGCAGGCGCTGACCTACGGATGTACTTTTCCGGCGGCGCAGGGGCCGGCCAGTGGGATCGCGGTCGCGTTCGAAAACACCACGGACTCATGCACCGACCCGGCTCAGCACCGTTTTCTGACGCTATGGGTCGATGGAGAACCGGCTGTGGGTTTGGCGCCAGGGCAGCGTGGCGGAGTGCGCGTTGTGCCGGGGCCGCACGTGTTCCAGGTGTTTGTGGGGCAGACGCTGGAACGCGTGGTTAAGGGCACCAAGGACGTTAAAGAGCCGTTTCGGATTCATTTCGGTTGTGGGCGTTGAGTCGTCCCAACACTGTGCCGCCCCGCCGGGGCCTCACGAGGATGCCATGAAGAAGAACTTCGTCCTGGACACCAACGTGCTGCTGCACGATCCTGGGGCGCTTTCCGCGTTCGCGGACAACAACGTGTGCGTGCCGATCTACGTTATTGAGGAAATCGACAACTTCAAGAAGGAGTTGTCCGAACTGGGCCAAAACGCTCGGCAGATCTCTCGGAATCTGGACCGCCTGCGCCATCAGGGCAACATTCGCGATGGTGTTCCCAACGGAGCGGGCGGCACGGTGAGAGTGCTGTTCACCGAACACGATCACCTGGAAGACACGTCGCCTTACCACCGCGACCTGTCGATCAGTCACCTGATGGATCGTTTGATCGTCGGGGCAGCACTGGAACTGGCGCGACAGGACCCGAAAACGCCGCTGGTGTTCGTGACCAAGGACGTCAATCTGCGGATTCGCGCCGAGGCGATGGGCCTTTGCGCCGAGGACTACGACCGCGAAAATACGGACGTATCGGAACTGTACACGGGGACCGGCGAAATGCTGCTGCCGTCGGAATCC
>CAZHDQ010000261.1:0-4886 GCA_964531595.1 uncultured Anaeromyxobacteraceae bacterium | reverse complement strand
GACGTTTATTTGAACCGGCTCGGGGACTTCGCGGTGTTCACAATGTTCCCCGGTGCATTCGAGGCGGCCCGGGACTTCCTGCGCGGCGGCTTTGCCGGGTACGCGTGTACCGAACTGGTCGATATCCAAGTGTCTTCCACCCACCTCCTGCGGGTGCTAGCGCCGGAATTGGACGAACTGCAAAAGGCCGCCCAGGAACAGGCCGTCGACCCGGCAGGCAACAGCATCGAGAACCTTCGAAAGCTGATCGACGCCCAGATCGATATGCTGCGAAACCTGCTGGCACAGACCGAGGTGCTGCGTGGGGTTCCGACCTGGAACGGGCAGGATCTGTCGATCCGCCTGGAAGCGCAGATCACGGGCGACCAAGGACTGGCGAAGTTCGTGCAGTCGACCGGGACCCGCAAGGTCGAGGCGTTCCGCCACCTGCCCGATGGAGGATGGCTGGCGGTCGCGTCCAACATCGACCCCACCTTGTTCGCGGGGCTGACCACGCTGGGGATCGACTTCTACGCCAGCTTCCTGAACCTGGACGATGCAGGTCGCACGCAACTGGCAGACATACTTCACGAAACATCGGCACTCCAGACCGGCGACACGGCATTCACGATCCTGTTCGACGGCGAATTCCCCTGGCGTGTCGCATCGATCACCGGCGTCACCGACGGCGCCAAGGCACGCGAAGCGACATACGCCGTCTACGGGACCGTCATTCAGAAGCTGGGCGGGATGCTCGACCAAGTCCTCGGCGCGGAAGTCCGAAGCATGCCCAAGGTCGACTGGTCGTCGTTCCCGGCGATGATCGAAAGCGTGAGGCCGGCCCTGGCTGAGGCCGGAGTCGTCCTGACGCTGAACCACAAAGAGGCCGGCAAGGTCGCCATTGATGCGCTTGATGTGACCGTGGACTACAGCAAGGTGCCCGGCGGTGCGTCGGACCCGACGGTCCAGACCTTCGCTCGGGTGATGGGCGGCAAGGTCTCGGGCGCGATGGGCTTTGACGACAAATTCATTTACGGGGCCTTCGGCAAGGACGCAGTCGCGGAAATCGAGGCGGCCGCTAAGGGTCCGACCGGCACCGGCCAGCCGCTGGCGGGGGCGATCGAGCAGTCGAAGTTCCAGGTCGCGTTCGCGGCACATGCCGCTGTGGCACCACTCCTGAAGGCGCTTGCGATGGTACGGGCCGACTTTGCCGAGGTGGCGGACCGCTTGGACGCTGCGACGCAGACGGATGGCCTGACGGTGACAATCGGCGCCCACGGGGACCGGGTCATCGACGCGCAGTTCAACGTGCCCGTGGCGCGGCTGGCGAAGATGCTGTCACCCCAGCCGACCACCGCACCCGCGGCTGCACCCGAACCCAAGGTAGAAGTTGATCCAGAACCCGGTTCGGTCACCCCCTAACGCCCACTCCCGTTCAGCCCTCGTCGAGACCTCGCTCATCCCAGCGTTCCTGCATCCGGTACAGTGTCCGCCGGTTGACTCCCAGGACCCTGGCCGCCTTTTCCTTGTTGCCGTCGACCTCTCGGAGCACGTGCTCGACGTAGCGCCGCTCCAGTTCACGCAGCGGCGGCATCTCGCCCGGTCCCGGCCAGACAGCGCCGCCCTCGCCTCCGGCCCCACGTGGCAGGTCGTCGACATCGATAGTGTCGCCCGGCGTCAACACCACAAGCCGCTCAATGATGTTTTCCAGTTCCCGGACGTTGCCTTCCCAGGGTCGCCGCTGCAGGACGTCCATCGCACGCGCAGTCAGCCTTTTTTGCGGCCGACCGGTCTCGCCGGCACACTTTTGTAGGAAGTAGTCGGCCAGCATCGGGATGTCGTCGGCCCGCTCGGACAGCGGCGGGATCCGGATCGGGATCACGCTGAGCCGGTAGTAGAGATCCTCGCGGAATGACCCGTCCTTGACGGCCGCCTTCAGGTCCCGGTGGGTGGCGGCGATGATCCGCGTATCGACCGGCATAGACTTGCTGCTGCCGATCGGTCGGACCATCCGGTCCTGGAGCACCCGCAACAGTTTCGCCTGGAGTGCCAGTCCCATGTCGCCGATTTCGTCCAGGAACAGTGACCCGCCGGAAGCCTCGACGAACAGCCCCTTGTGCGCCTGGTAAGCCCCCGTAAACGCGCCGCGTGCATGGCCGAACAATTCGCTTTCCAGCAGCCCTTCGGGGATCGCCGAGCAGTTGACCGGCACGAACGGCCCGTGACACCGCCGCCCGCTAAAATGAACAGCACGTGCCACCAGTTCCTTGCCCGTGCCCGAATCACCCAGGATCAGCACGTTACTGACCGAGTCGGCCACCAGTTCGACCAGACGATAGACCTCTCGGATCGCCTTGGAATGCCCAATGATCCGGCTGCTGTCGTGGAGGCCCTGGACCTCCTTGCGCAAGCGTAGGTTTTCCTGGACCAGCACCCGCTGCTCTAGCGCCTTGCCAACCAGCACCTCCATTTCGCGCATCTTGAAGGGCTTGGTCACAAAGTAGTATGCACCGGCCTGCATCGCTTCGATCGCCCGATCGATTGACCCGAACGCCGTAATGATGATCACGGGTACATCGGGTCGCTCTGACTTGATTGTCCGCAGCAACGCCATCCCGTCGATGTCGCGCATCCGCAGGTCGGTGATCACCAGGTCGAAATCGCCGCGCCGGAACAACGCCAGCCCGTCGCGCCCGCTGTTTGCCCCCTCGGCCTCGAAGCCAATCCCAGTAAGCATTTCGACCAACAGGTCGCACATTTCGCCTTCATCATCGACGATGAGTATCGATCCCCGGGATATGCCGACGCTCGGTTCTGCCATGAAAAGGCCCCTCTGCGACCGCGACTTTGTACCACAACCGTGGCTAAATGTCACATTGCGCCCGGCGCCCTCTGGCCCTACCCTTGGGGCATGAATCGCGAGATCACCGCACCCCGCCCCCAGTTGCTGCACGTCCTGGTCGTCGACGAGGACCCGGCAGTCGACCACTTGGTCTTGGCCACGCTGGACCCCAACTTGTTCGCGGTGTCGCGCGTCCCGGGAGAACTAGAGGCCATCGACGCCCTGGGTGCAAACCGTTTTGGGATCGCCCTTATCGACATCGACCTGCCGGACCGAGCCGGCATCGACCGAATGACCCGACTCCGCCAGCTACAGCCGGACCTCGATTTCGTGGTCGCCGCCAGTGAAACAGGTCTGCCGGACGCCATTGCCGCCCTCAATGCCGGCGCTAGCCGCTACATCCAGAAGCCCTGCGCCCCTGAAGAACTGCGGTCGGTGTTTTCGGACCTGCGCGAACGGCGGATGCTCAAGGATCGGGCGCGGCTGTACCTGCGCCGCCTGGAAATCCAAAACAGCCTTTCGGACGAACTGGCCAGCGCGTTACAGCCAGGCGACGTAGCGCGCGCGGCCATCGAAGCGGTCCGGCAATTGGCGCCGCTACCGGTGGTTCTGACGGTCGCCGACCAAGCCGGCGACGAGGCCACCGTGGTCGAGGCGCGCCCGCTGGCCTGGGCGGGGGTCGACGCGGACACCGCTGCGGCGCTGGCCCGGCTACCCGAGGTTAGCGACTGCCTATCCCGGACAAGGATTTCGGCTCCCGGCATGACCGTGATCCCTGCACCAGACGACTTGGCGGATCAGGGCGTGCGGGCGGTGGCGTTGGTCCGTCTGCGTGGACGCTCCCGGGACCTGGGCGTGTTGATCGCGGCAGTTGGTCCGCAGCAGGCGCTCGACGAACACCACTGGGACCTGCTGGTTGCGATGTCGAACTGGATTGGGGTCGCGCTGGAGCGGACGCTGCTGTACCGGCGATTGGAAAGCGCGTTCGAGGAGGCCGGCAGTACCCAGCGCCACTTGATCCAGACCGAAAAGCAGTCGGCAATCGGTCGCTTGGCCGCGGGTCTGGCACACGAAATCGGCACGCCCCTGAACGTGATATCGGGGCGGGCGGAACTGCTGCTGGAACAGTTCGGCGGCAAGGAACCCCGAATGGCCCAGGGCCTGACGGCGATCGTCACGCAGATCGAGCGAATCTCCCAGCTTGTTGCTCAACTACTCGATTTCGCGCGAGAATCTCGGCCAGCTCGCGAACCTGTGGTCATGGCCTCTGTGATGGCAGCGGTACTGGACCTGCTGGACATGCCTCTGGCGAAGGCATCGATCGACGTCGACCTATCGCTGCCGGCCGACCTGCCCCTGATCATCGCGCACACGAACCAGATGCAGCAGGTGTTCCTGAATCTGCTGCTCAACAGCATCGACGCCATCGAGACCGACCCGGCCCACGGCAAGACGAAGCGACGCGGCCGGATCGCCGTTGAGGCGGAATCGCTGGGTGAGGATCGGCGGGTACGCATCCGGGTGCGGGACAATGGCCAAGGCATCCGACCCGAGGATCTGGACCGGGTGTTCGACCCGTTCTTCACAACGAAACCGGTAGGCGCAGGCACCGGACTGGGGCTCTCGGTCGTCTATGGCATCGTGGTCGATCACGGTGGCACGATCGCAGTCGAATCCGCGCCGGAGGTGGGCACTGTCGTGACGCTGAGCCTCCCTACCGAACCGGCCTGACCGGCTGCACAAGACAAAAACCTAGAACGTCGGCGTGGGCGCGATGAACAGCAGAGCCTTGAGGTCGCTGTCCATGAATCGGAAGCCCGCCCCGACGAAGTAGTCCCGCCCTCGGACGTTGATCACGTCGTCTACGCCGGCCGTGACGTACAGGTAGCTAAGGAAGTTGTAAGTCCCCAGAATTTTTAGACGCGGGTACCTGTCCGCAGAGAAATCAAACAGGTCGGCCGACACCCGAAACGATTCATGGAAGAACCCCAGATCGCCGCCCAGGCCGCCGGTGTTCTCGAACAGTCCGAATCGACCGGTCAAGGACACGTTGTCGTTGGCAAAC
>CAZHDQ010000260.1:0-4894 GCA_964531595.1 uncultured Anaeromyxobacteraceae bacterium | reverse complement strand
GAGCCGGGCGTCGAGTATTACGACGCCTGCCAGGATGAGCTGCGCGAGGCCCCGTGTAAATCGGGCATCTCGTTCATGATGCTGACCGACCACCCATCGACCGCGGAGGACCAGACGTTCGAGGATCTGGTCCAGTACATGCCCGACCGCGGCGACCAGATGATTTATGACGCCAAAGAACGCCCCTTCGCCAACCGCATGACGTGTCCCGAGGGTAGCTTGGTTGATTATACCTACTTCTTTGCCGGCACCGAGGGCAGCAAACAGATGCCAGTTGGCCTGGCAGGGCCGATCCCGCAATTGATTTTCGACCAAAACGTCGCGGACAGCGCCCCGCTGGAGGATGCGCAGGCCGCCATCGCGGCCGTTCACGAACAGGACGGCCTCGCATTCGTGTGCCACCCCGAACAAAGCGACCTGTCTGTCGAACGGATCATCGCCCTGCCGCTGGACGGTATCGAAATCTTCAATTTCCACCCTGCACTAATGCAGGCGCTAAAGGGCGACCTCGACGACCTGTTGAGCCTCGACCGTTTCATGGGCGACCCCGCGACTTCGGCCGATCCGGACCTTTCGATCCTGCCGTTCTTGAAGCCCATCAAAAACGACGCGCTGAAATTCGACGCATCGGTGCCCTACATCCGACTGACCGCCTTCGGGGCGACCGACATCCATCGCAACGTCCAGATCCCTAAGCTTTGCGACGACGATTGGTGCTTCATCGAACCTGAGGATTACCCGCATTTCGTTCAATTACTGATCGACGGCGGGCCGGCCATCCTGTCCGACGGGTACCAGATGGACGGCTATGCCCGCAGTTTCCGCTGGATGGCGAACCATGTCCTGGTGGAACAAGACAACCTGGGCCGCCCCGAGGTGCCAGCGACCCTGCCGATCGAGATGCGGACCGCCGTTGGTGCCGGCCGCAGTTTCACGTCCTTCGATCTGATGGGGCTGCCGCAAGGCTTCGATTTTTTTGCTGTCGCCGACGGAGAACCGGTCGAAATGGGCCACGAAGTCCACGGTGCCAAGGATGTCGTGCTGTATTTCCGCTCGCCTACACTGGTCGAACCCGCCTGGGGCTGGGACGTGGTCGGCGATCCGGCCGACGCGCTGGTCGTGACAAAACTGATTCGGGCGACTGCGGAAGGTTCCCAGGTCGTGCTGACCAGTGAAGGCCAAGGACGCACATTCAGTTGGCCCGTCGACGCCCCCGCGGTCTATCGCGTCGAAGTCTGGGTCAAACCGGTCCATCTGTCCCCCCGGTTGTCCAGGGTTGAATCCCTGGCCGAACGGGAATACCCCTACATCTACTCGAATGCTGTGTTCGTCCGCCCCTAACGGCAGGCGACGTCCCTGGCCGAATCCGACGAGGAGGAATAATGCCCCAGCAGATACCGACCCCGCAGCAGGCGAAAGTTCCGTGGTACCGCCTGCCCCTGACGTGGATGAAGCGCCTGTACGACTGGGTCCTCCACTGGGCCGACACGCCCTATGGCGCAATGGCGCTGTTCCTGCTGGCGTTCATGGAATCCTCGTTTTTTCCGATTCCGCCCGACGTCTTGCTGATTGCCCTGGTGCTGGGGCGGCGCAGCAAGGCGTTCTTTTATGCGGCGATTTGTGCCCTGGGGTCCGTTACCGGCGGCATGTTCGGCTGGTACCTGGGCCACGAATTCTTCGGCCCCGTGAACTCGATCATCGCCTGGATCGTCGGTACATCGACTTGGTATGGTACGCCCGGTGAAGGGTCTGAACTGGTCACGCTTTCAGGATTCGATTTCTATCGCTACGCGGTCGGGTCGGCGCTGTCAGAGCACGGTTCGGTGTTTCTGAAGGTCAAGGCGCTGTACGACGATAACGCTTTGATGGCGGTGTTCACCGCGGCATTCACCCCGATTCCCTACAAGGTGTTCACCATTGCGGCCGGTTACTTCGACGTCAACCTGTGGACGCTGGTTGTGGGGTCCGCGATCGGCCGCAGCATGCGATTCTTCCTGGTCGGATCCCTTCTGTGGGCGTTCGGCCCGCCGATGAAGCGCTTTATCGAGAAGTATTTCGACTGGCTGGCGATTGCGTTCATGGTGCTGTTGATCGGCGGGTTCGTGGTCCTGAAAAAGTTGCTCTAGCCGATCTCGACCATCGTGACGCCTTCGCCGCCCTCACCAGCCAAGCCGGGACGGAATCGGCTGGCGTAGCGGCATTTCTTCAGGTAGTCGCGCACTGCCTTGCGCAGCGCAGACGTGCCCATGCCGTGAATCACCATCACGATGGGGACTTCGTTCAGGAAGGCTTGGTCGAGGTGCCGGTCCACTTCGGACAGTGCCTCGTCGACGCGCATCCCGCGGACGTCACAGGTGTTTTCGGGCGTCCGGATGAAAGGCAGATCCTGGCCATCGTCCGCCAGGGACGCGGCCGGACTGGTTGCTGTTCGCGACGGTTCGGGGTTGGCATGTCGACTGGCGGACTTCTTCGCTGTCGGTGCCGCTTTTTTCCCCTTGGCTTTGGGCACGCGCAGGTCGACCAGTTTTACGTTGGACCGCATCAGGCCGACCTGGACGACGGCCCGGCGACCATCCCCTGCGACGTCGATGACCTTGCCCTCGGCGTTCAGACCCGAGACCCAGACCATGGCGCCAACCTTCAGTGAGGACGCGGGCAACAATTCGGTCGGGTGGTTTTCAACCAAGGCTGTTTCGGCAGCCATATCCCGCTGGACCTCGCCCTTCTTTTGGCGCACTTCGATGCGTCGGCCGGTCACCCGGCGCTCGGTCGAGGGCGTCGCCGGCTGCTTGGCTTCTGCGCGCGCCTGCTTCGCTATAGCGTCCAATTCCTCTTCCAGCCGCTTCATCTTTTGCAAGACCTCCCGTCGTGCCTCGTACACCAACCGATCCGACTCCGAACGCAACCGCACCAGTTCCTTTTCGTAGCGCTTCTTGTCCTCGGAGGCCCGCTTGCGCAGTTCCTCGATTTCGGCCTTTTCACGCAGCATGTCTGCATTCAGTTTCCGGGCCTGGGATAACGCCTCTTCCAGCAGGCGTTCGCGCTCGCCCACCAGCGATCGGGCGCGATCGAGGATCGCCGCAGAAAATCCGACGGATGCGGCGACATCGAACGGATTGGAATCCCCCACGGCGCCCAGTTCCAGCCGGTAGGATGGATGTCCCTGGTCGTCCAGCCCCACACGCGCGTTGTGTACGCGTGCGTCGTCGTCGGCCAGGCGTTTCAACTGGTCGTAGTGCGTCGCGACGACACATTCAGCGCCTTCGCCCACCAGCGCCTCGACGACGGCGGTCGCCAGGGCCTCGCCCTTGCGTGGTTCGGTGCCTGTCGCCAGTTCATCCAGCAGCACCAGCATCCGTCCCTGGCCGCAGCGTTCGAGGATCTGTTCCAGCCGCGCCAACTGGCCCGTGAACGTCGACACCGCCTGTTCCATGTTGGTCGGATCGCCCACGACGGTGAACATTTGGTCGTACCAGGGCACGACGGTGCCTTGCATGGCCGGGGGCAGCAAGCCATAGCGCACCATCGCGACCGACAAGCCGATCGTTGACAGGGTCACGGATTTGCCGCCTGCGTTGGGGCCGGAAATGACCAGGGCGCGACCGCCCTCGCCGGCCAGATCCACGGTCACAGGCACGACATCGCGGCCCAGCAGCAGCAGGATTGGATTGCGTGCGGAAGACAGGACCAAAGCCTCGCTCGGCCGGCCGATCCGGGGACGGGTCGCGCCGGTGCGACGGGCCAGTTCGGCGCGGCCCAGGATTGCGTCCAGGTGCCACAGGGCGTCTGCCAGAACTCGCGCGTCCTCCTGGTACTTGCCCAACAGTCGAGATCGGTCGGCCCGGATGGCGTGTTCCTCGACATCGATGGATTCGAGCACGACCTTCAGTTGGTTGTTGTCCTCGATGATAGCCGACGGTTCGATGAACAGCGTCTGGCCCGTCTGGCTGCTGCCGTGAATGATGCCGGGGATAAACCGGTGGTCCTCAGCCTTGACTGGCAGGACGTACCGGCCCTCGCGAATGGTGTAGTAGTCGTCTTGGAGCAGCGGTTGCGTCTTTGGGTCCCTGACCAGATCCTCGACCAGCGCCTTGACGCGTCGGCCCAGGGAAACGTCCTTGGATCGCAATTCGGCCATACGCTGTTATGCGTCGTCGCGGATGCGGCCGGCGTCGTCGAAGGTTCCGGCGACGCGTTCGGCGATGGGCGTCAAATCCTTCAAGTCAAGGAAGGGGGCTGCCAAGCCTGGGACGCGCAGACGCAGGTCGTTTAAAACCAGGTGGACCTGGGCGCCGGCGGAAAGCATCCGGGCACACGCGACCAGTTCCGGGACAGACAGCACGGCGCCTTTCGCGGCGGTGCCGAAGGCGTGCCCCATGTCTTCCACACCCTCCAGAGATGGGCGATCAGGCATTTCAAACAGCAGCATGCCTTCCTCGACCAGCGCGAGGTGGGCATCGCAGGTGTCGGGGTCGGGCAGTGGTGGCGCTGCGCGGACCAGGTCTCGGCCCCTGGCGGTCCGGCAGTGGGCCGCGGCGGCATCCAGGATGCGCGAAAACTGCAGGTCGGCGAGCGTCCGTTCGTCCATCGTGTGGGGGTCCTCCGCGAGCATTGCGGCCTTATTATCACCAATTCCGGACCAAAGGCGACCGACGTTCACCCCCAATTCACCCGTCTTCGCCGCGATTCGGCCGGCGATCCAGGGCCATCTGTTGCGTTGCCTTCACCGATTTGGTGCTCGATGTACAGCAAGTACACCTGCGCCCAAATCGGCTTGTCGCCTTGCAGTTAACCCTGTTTCGCCGACCTCGGTCATCGGTTTGACGGTGAATTGGGGTCACCGTGATCCACCGTCACAAATTTCTAGATCTTGAAATCATTGAGCATGCTGCGG
>CAZHDQ010000259.1:0-4909 GCA_964531595.1 uncultured Anaeromyxobacteraceae bacterium | reverse complement strand
GGTCGCTTATGGCCACCGTGTGCCCGAGGGGCTGGCGCTTCCAGGAAGGCGACTCGGCTCATACAATCCTTCGCAACCTGTTAGCCCAGGCGGTCAAGCAGCCGCAGCACGGCGTCCACGAACGTTAGTGGATGTGGGGGGCAGCCGGGAACGTACAGGTCCACAGGTATGTCGCCAGGCACACCGTCTCGACATTGCGGTGCCCCACGGAAGACGCCGCCCGAGATTGCGCATGCGCCCACCGCGATCACGATTCGGGGATCTGGGATGGCCTCCCAGGTGTCGTGCAACGCCTGCCACATGTTAGCGGTGACCGGGCCAGTGACGACGATACCGTCAGCGTGGCGAGGGGATGCGACGAACTGGATGCCGAACCGGCCCATGTCCCACACCACGTTGAGCGCGGTGACCAGCTCGGATTCGCAGCCGTTGCAGCCTCCCGCCGAGACCTGGCGCAGCCGCAGAGCCCGTCCCAGCAGCCGCCTGGTCTTACGCTCCATGGCCTGGGCCAATCGGGCCGGTCCGCCGTCCAGCACCAGATCCTCGCGGGTCGTTGTTGCCAGTCGGTGATCCGGGGTCATCGCCAGCGCACCAGTGGGGCAGGCGTCGGTACATTCGGGGCAGAACACACAGCGCCCCAGGTCCAGCCGCAGCGGGGCGACCTGTATGGCGTTTGCGGGGCAAGCGTCGCGGCATGCGCTGCAACCGTCCGGGCATCGCGAGGGGTCCAGTACCGGTCGCCCCAGGAACCAGTCGGGCAGGCGCGAGGCGTCCGACGGCGTCGGAACCGTCCGGCGTCCCTGTGAGTACCAGGTCGTGATCAGGCTGGGGATCTGGATATGCACGATTCCAGGCTCCTATAAGTCGTGTCCCGCGTACGACAGGTCGAAGGACTTGTTGCACAGCGGAAAATCCGAGATCTGCTGGCCCCGCATCGCCATGGCCAAGCCGGGCCAGTTTAGCAGGCTGGGGTCGAACACCCGGTACGCGGACAGGTTTCCGTCCACATCGGTGGTGCCGACATGCGTCACCTGTCCTCGCGAACCTTCGACTAGCGCAACGGCAACGGCATCGACTGCCCAATGGTCCACGGGCACCTGCGTTGACCCGTCGGGCGGGGAAGACAACCACTCCCGGATCAGTTCCAGGGATCGCAACATTTCGTCCACCCGGATGCGGGCACGTGCCAAGACGTCGCCCGAGGTTCGCAGCGATGGCGGGAACGGCAGCGGGAGGCACCGTGGCAGTGGTTGGTCCCGGCGCGCGTCGCGGTCACATCCGGACGCCCTTGCGACGAGGCCCAGCAGTCCCAATTCCTGGGCGACTCGGAGTGGTAGAATGCCGGTGCCCTCGAACCTCGACAAAACCGATGGGGCGTCCAGTGCCAAGGTCGCCACGCGCGTAAATTCCTTTTCGAACGTGGCGAGAACGCCTGCCAATTCCAGGAGTCCCTCATCTTTGAGTACTGCCCGAATCCCACCGGGAATCACGAACCCACGACCGAACCGGTGCCTAGTCAGCATGCCCATTGCGTTCTGGATGTCGCCGCGCAGCCTGGGACACCATGAAGCCGCTGGCAGGTAGCCGACATCGTTACACAATGCTCCGAAGTCGCCGATGTGGTCCGAGATGCGTTCCAGTTCCAGGGCCACTAATCGCAGCGTCCGCGCCCGCTCGGGAACGGTGACGCCCGCCAGGGCTTCGACCACGGTGCAGTACGCCAGGCCGTGGCTGACCGCGCCGTCCCCAACCAGGGATTCGGCGATTGCCGGTCGATGCGCGGGTGGCGCGGCGACCAGGCACGCTAGGGCGCCACGGTGCTGGTAGCCCAGATGAATCTCCAGCGTGTGGACGATCTCGCCCGAGCACTGGAAGCGGAAATGACCGGGTTCGATGACGCCGGCGTGGACGGGGCCGACGGCGACCTCGTGGATGCCGGCGCCCTCGACGCGAAAAAACGGGTGTCCCAGTCGCAAGTTGCGGGACGGTCCCTCCGTCCCCGCCGGCTCCAGCGCAGGGTGCCGGCGTAGTGCCTTCAGCCAGGGATGACCCTCGGGTTTCACGTCATGTTCCTCGAACAGGGCGCGTTCCATCGCCTGGACCGACGGCAGGGCGGTGGCCATCGAGGGAAAGGCCTCGCCGGCACGTGTCCGGGTCGCTAGCAGGCTCAGTCGGTTCACATCGTCGTGCGCCAGTAGGGCGTGCAGCGTCACGTCGACGCCCGAGGGCAGGCCGTACAGTGCGCACACGCGGCCACCCGCAGCGCAGGCCGAAACGATCAAATCCCGGAAGGCGCGCGGGGCGACCGACAAAATCCCGTTGCTGGACACGGCCTGACCGTTTCGAAAAGACTTGGGTGGGAATAGCGTCATGGCCGGACTCCGATGATGTCCGCCGCCTGGTTCAAAACCGACAACAGCGAGGCGGGCATCCAAAGGCCCAGGACCGCCAGGATGGCCAGTGGCAGAATGGTCAGGGGCCACTGGATGCGTGTGGTGGTGCCTGGCACAGCCCCGTCGGGCACCGGGCGCCACACCATGCCCAGGAACGGGCGGACCAGGCCAACAAACAAGACCGCAGCGCCAAGCAAAAAGATCCCAACCGTGACAACGTGTCCGTTGGCGATGCCCGTGCGGGCCACCCACATCTCGGACTGGAACAACGCAGACGGGGGCATGGCGACCAGCGCGAACACCGCCGCCAGCAGACCGAAGCCGGCCAGCGGGTGTGTCCGCAGGATCCCGCCCATTTGGTCAGTGTCGCGACTGCCCAGGTCGTGTGCCAGCGTACCGGCCGAAAAGAACGCGACCATTTTGGCCAGCGAATGGTTCATCGTGTGGAAAAGCGCTGCGGCCGGGGCGCCAAGTCCAATCGCCAGTGCGATGATGCCCATGTGCTCGACGCTGCAATAGGCCAGCAACCGCTTCATGTCGCGCTCGCGGACGACGTAGATGGCCCCGATGCCGATGGACAGCAGGCCGAACGGCACCAGCAGCGGCCACCCCTGACCATCGGTCGCTCGGTTGACGACGGGCAGGAATCGGGTGATGGCGTACAGCGCGCAGTTGAGCAGGACGCCCGACAGGACGGCCGATACGGGGGCCGGCGCCTGGCTGTGGGCATCGGGCAACCAGGAGTGCATGGGGGCCAGGCCCGCCTTGGTGCCATAGCCGACCATCAAAAAGACAAACGCCAGTCGGACGGCGCCGGGACGCATGTGGGGCGCGGCCTCCATCAGGTCGGTCCACAAAAACGGGCTGGCCTGGGCGCCCATCACCGTGCGGGCCTCGCCGGCCAACAGGAACGTGCCCAGCAAGGCCAGGGCGATGCCGACCGAGCAGATCATCAGGTAAGTCCAGGCCGCTCGGATGGACGGGGCGTCTGGTTCCAGGCAGACCAGCAGCGCGGATGCCAGTGTCGTCGTCTCCATTGCGACCCATAAAAGCCCGATGTTATTGGCGATTAGCACCAGATTCATGCTGGCCAGGAACCCAAACCAGGCGGCCCCGAAACGCCGGCCGGTGGCGCGTCCGAAGCGGCCCGAGTCGATCTGGCCGGTGAAGTGGGTACGCGCGTAAAACGATGCGAAAGCGAAGACCCCGGCGACCAGCGCCAGGTGGAACGACGACAGGGCATCGATGCGCAGGTTGCCCGACCAAGCAGCCAGTGGTTGTCCGGAGGATACCGCGATCGCGATTCCCGATAGAATCGCGCTTCCCAGGCCGCCCCAAGCGGTGATCGCCAGTACGCTCCGTGGGCCTGGGGCCAGGGCGGTGGCGGCAGCCAGCATCAATGGAACCGCGAGTAGCGCCCACAAAATCATGCGGCACCTCGCGGGGTATCCAAGGGACTGACTCCTTCGCTGTGGTCGTCTCGAACCGCCAAAACGCCGGGTGCGGACGCCACCAGCACCGCCATCAGCATGACGGCGACCAGGACGTCCAGCAGCACCCCGAGTTCGACCACCAGGGGGAATTCGCCAAGCAGCATCTGGCCGATGATGAAGACCCCGTTTTCGAGTACCAGGTAGCCGATGACCTGGGCCAGCGCGGTGCGACCGGACATCGTCAGGTACAAGCCGATCAGCAGCGTGGCGAGCCCCGCGGGAATACCCAGCGGGCTGACCCCGGGCAGGCGCGGCAGCACGGCGGCACCGATCCAGAACGATAGGCCGACCAAGCCTGCGGTCAGCAGCAGCGACAGGTGCAAACTGACGAAGGGCTCGACCTCGCGCCGCACACCGCTGCGATGCATCGCGCGGGTCAGCGCAAACGGAATCGCCCAGGCCTTCAGCAGTAGGGTGGCGACGACCGCCAAGACGACCTGAATGACACGGCCCGAGGCGGACAGCACGCCGGTGCCCTCGACCGCCAAAGGCAGCGCGGCAAGTGCCAGACCCTGCAAGGCGCACGCCTGGATCCTGGCACGCAGACGACTGGACGAGGCTATGAAAAGGTCAATGCCAATCACCGCTAGCAGCAGCAGGTCTGTTCCCGGGGTCATGCGCGGCCTCCCAGTTGCAGTACCAGCACGCCGATGGCCGCAACGACGGCGGCGCCGATAAGGAATTGCGCCACGCGGGTCAAACGCAGACGGGCGTTGACCGATTCGATCACGCCTATGGTCACGGCAATTGTGGCCTGGCCGGCGATCAAGGTGGCCATGGCCCTCACCGGTGCGTCTGGTGGAACCGGGGCCAGCAGGTGGACGCCGATCGCGGACAGCACAAACAGTCGCATGGCGTAGCCGATCTCCAGGAAGGCCAGATCGGGGCCGGAGTGGTCCAAGATCATGATCTCGTGGATCATGGTCAGTTCCAGGTGGGTGTTCGGGTCGTCGATCGGGATTCGGGCCAAATCGGTCAGCATGAATGCCCCGAAGGCCAGGGCCGCCAGCAGCATCACGGGAT
>CAZHDQ010000258.1:0-4918 GCA_964531595.1 uncultured Anaeromyxobacteraceae bacterium | reverse complement strand
GACCTTGCCCACGCGGTATTGAGGACCCTCGTGGACCATGATGCTGATCAGGATGAATCGTCGGTCGCGCGAAAGTGTCACCACCGGTTGTTCGAAGCGAACTTCGGCGTAGCCCTTGGTGTTGTAGTAGAACTCAAGCCGTTGCAGATCCTGCTCGAACGCCTCGCGCGCGAACGTTCCCTTTCCGGTCAGGAACGAAAGCAGCGACCCCTCCTGGGTCTGGATGTGCTTCTTCAGGTCGTCGTCTGGGATGTTGTCGTTACCCAGGAAGTCGATCCGCTGGACCTTGACCTTGGCATGCTCGCGGATCACAAAAACCACGTCAACCAGGTTCTCGGGGCGCTTTTCCAGCCGGTAACTGATCTCGGCCAGGAAGAACCCCTGCTCAACGTAGTGGTCGCGGATCGCGTCCACGGACTGGCGCACGCGCGTCATGTCCACGATCGTTGCGGGCCTGACCAGGATCTTCTTGCGGATGTCTTCTTCCTTGACGTCGTCGTTGCCCTCGATCCGGATCTTTTCGATCGCGGGCCGCTCTGTCATCCGGAAGACAAGATCCCACCCGTCCGTCGCTGGAACCAGCCACGCCTGCACGTCGTCGAACGCGCCGGTGGCGAAAAGGTTTTTGATGTCCGAGGACACGCGGTCCAGATCCAGCAAGCCTTCTGGGGTCGATGTGATGCGCTGAATCGCGGTATGGCGGTCAATTCGCAGCAGCCCCGAAAAGCGCACGTCGGATATGCTGGACGGCAGGTCAGACGGCGATAGTTCGGCGATCGGCAACGCGCCCGGCGTGCTGGCAGGGTCATCTGCGGTCCGGGCCTCGGTGGCAGGGGTGTCGGCCGGATCAGGGCCGGTCGTCTGGGCCCTGGCGGCGAAGGCCGGCCACAAAACCATTAGCGTCAAGAGGATTGCCCGGGACAGGGTTCTTTTCACCCGTTCGCCTCCACCACGTACACGATCCCGTCCTCCAGGCGCAACACCCGGTCCATCCGGGCGGCCAGTTTCCTGTTGTGCGTGGCAACCAGGAACGCCACCCCGAACCGGTTGTTGAGGTCCGCGAAGAGGTTATGGACCTCCTCGCTGGTCGCGTCGTCCAGGTTGCCCGTCGGCTCGTCAGCCAGAATCAGCCGGGGCCGCATCACCAGAGCGCGAGCGAGCGCCACACGCTGCTGCTCCCCGCCCGACAGTTCCGCAGGCCGGTGGGCGGCCCGTGAAGCCAATCCCACGTCATCCAGTAATGTCTGTGCCCGCGCTTCCGCCTCCCGGCGGGAAAGTCCGGCGATTATGGCCGGAATCATCACGTTTTCCAATGCCGAGAATTCAGGCAGTAAATGATGGAACTGGAAAACGAACCCCATGTGCCGGTTCCGGAAGGCCGCCAGGCGCCGCTCGGGCATTGCGAACACGTCTTCGGATTCGACGACCACCGTGCCTGCGTCGGGGCGGTCCAGGGTCCCCAGCACGTGCAGGAGCGTCGATTTTCCGACACCGGACTTGCCGAGGATCGCGACCCGCTCGCCCCGCGCCAGGTCCAGATCCAGGCCCCGCAGAACCTGGATCTCACGCCCGCCGTGCGAAAACGCCTTGACCAGGCCGCGCGCGGTCAACAGTACGTCGGTGTCGGTTCGTGGCGCAGCGGAATCAGTCATTGCGCAATCCCTCCGATGGCGCCCGGGCCGCCACGGCGTTTGCCGGGTATAGTGTCGCCAGCAGTCCGGCCGCCAGCGCCGCCAGTGTTACCAGGACGACCTCCAGCGGGCGGACCGCTACGGGCAGTTCGCGCAGGTAGTATTCCGCCGGCAACGAAATGCCCGCCCAGGCGATGTAGGCGCAGGTACCAAGCCCCAGGATCAGCCCCGCCACTATGCCCACCGCCCCGATGACCCCACCCAGTGCCAGGAAGATGCCGCGGACACCACCTCGGGTCGCGCCTATACTGCGCAACACAGCGATATCTCGCGTTTTTTCCATAGTGATTAGCACCAGCGACCCGAACACGTTGAATGCGGCCACCAGGATCACCAGTCCCAGCACCAGGAACATCGCTATCTTTTCCACCAGGAGCGCCGAGAACAGCGACCGGTTCACCTGCGCCACAGTGCGCATCGTTCCGCCCCCTGAGCGGTCGATGACCTTTTGGAGCACCGGCACCGTAGCGTCCAGGTGGTCGATGTCGTCCAGCATCACTGCGATCCGGTTGGGTGACCCCAACAGAAACAGGCGTTTTGCCTCGTCAAGCGTTACGTAGGCGGTCTTCAGGTCGTGCTCGTACATGCCGCTGGCAAACGTCCCGGCCACCCGGCAGGTCCTGGTGCGAGGACGGACCCCGGTCGGACCTACGTCACCGTCGGGAACGATCACCATGACCTCGTCGCCGACACCGACGCCCAAGCTGCTCGCCAGTTCTTCTCCCAGCAAAATACCCGGCAGTATCCGCCCGGCCGTCGCTTCCGACGCCCCGATCTCGGGCATCTCGCTAGCCAGCGGGTCGTCGCCCATGGGGGCCAAGGCGTCATCATCCGGCAGCGGTTTCGTTTCGTCGCGTAGGTCCTGGACGAACCCCAGTTCCCTGTCCGACATTGCCAGTACCGGGTTCGCCAGCGCCCGCAGAGCGTCCGGTTCTGCCGACGGTCGCAGCCATAGCGCCTCCAGCGCGCCTCCAGCCCGCACGCCCCGGATGGCCATTCCCGGACTCATGTTCAGTGACGATGTGACCATCGCCTCGCCCTCGACGAACGGTTCTGCCGCCTGGACGCGTCGCGTCGCCGCCAGGTCAGTCGCCAGTCCCAGCACGCGGGCGTCGTCCCCGCCTGCCGCAGCCATGTCCAGCGTCGGGACGATCGTCACGTGGGGGCTGTGACGGACAATCTTGCCCTTCAGGTCGTCCTCGAAGCCGCCCATCACTGACAGCACCACGATCAGCGCCCAGACGCCGATCGCCGTGCCGACCATCGCAATGAAGTTCTGGGCGGACACGGGAATCAGCCTGTGGCTGAGCGACCGGCTGTCCTGGTGGTAGCCAACCAGGATGCGCAACGCGACCATCAGCGGGTAGTTCGAAAAAAGTCGGCCCGTGGAGAGGCGTCGCAACAAGGCGACCAGCGCTGAAATCAACGCGGACACCAGTGCGATGGCGAACGCGATGACGCCCAGCAGTTGCAATACCGGCAGAAAAAGTGCCCGGATTCCTTCCACGAATCCCCTCGGTCGTCGGTTGTATGGCCCCGACGCTTGGAATCGGCGGCCCGATTAGCCTTCCGGGCGCAGCAGGGGGAACAGGATCACGTCCCGGATGTTGTCCTGGCCCGTCAGCAGCATGACGATGCGATCGACGCCCAGGCCCTCGCCGGCCGTCGGTGGCAATCCGTATTCCAGCGCCCGGATGTAGTCGTCGTCGAATTCCATCGTCTCGGCATCGCCGGCGGCCTTTGCCGCCAGTTGCCCGCGGAAGCGCTCGGCTTGGTCCTGCGGGTCGTTCAGTTCCGAAAACGCGTTGCCGAACTCGGCGTTCGCGATGTAGATTTCAAACCGGTCGACCAGGCTGGGATCCGCATCCTTGCGTCGCGACAGCGGTGACACGACCGCCGGAAAATCCGTCACGAAGGTCGGCTGCACCAGGTGCGGCTCGACCGCCTCCTCGAAGACGTGCATTGCCAGTTCCAGTGCCAGATCGCGGTCATTGCCGCCGGCATGGGTGCGCTGGATTTGTGCGATTAAGTCCTTGTCGATGTGGTGTTCGCTGGCGCGTTTTGCGGCGCGGACCGGGTCGTGGAAATCGGCTTCCTCGTAGCCGGCGTACTCGCGCAGTCCGTCGCACACCGACAGGCGCCGGAAACCGTTACTGAAATCGATGGTATGCCCGCGGAACGTGACCGTGTCGCCGTCAGCGATGTCGCGGACCATGCCACGGAACAGGTCTTCGGTCAGGTCCATCAAGTCCAGGTACGTCGCATAGGCCCAGTAGAATTCGATCATGGTGAATTCGGGGTTGTGGCGGTTGCTGATCCCCTCGTTCCGGAAATTGCGGTTGATTTCGTAGACCCGGTCGAAGCCACCGACCACCAGACGCTTCAGATACAGTTCCGGCGCGATCCGCAGGTACAGTTGCATGTCTAGCGCGTTGTGGTGTGTTTTGAATGGCCGCGCGTTTGCCCCGCCAAGCACCGGGTGCATCATCGGGGTCTCGACTTCCATGAATCCGCGGTCGTCCAGGAAATCCCGAATGTACCGGATGATCCGCGTGCGCGTGCGAAAGACCTGACGCGAGTCCTCGTTCGTGATCAGGTCGACGTAGCGCATCCGTTGGCGCAATTCCTGGTCCTTCAGGCCATGCCACTTCTCGGGCAGCGGCCTTTGGGCCTTGGACAGCACCCGGTAGTCCGCCACCTTGACGGTCAGTTCTCCGGTTCGCGTCCTGAACAGGGTGCCCACGACACCGACGATGTCGCCGATGTCGGTCAATTTCAGCAGTTCGAACAATGCCTCGGGGACGTCGCTGCGCCGCAGGTACGCCTGGATGTTCCCGGTCTGGTCGCGTAATCGCAGAAAAACGGCCTTGCCGAACGAGTTGACGGCCATCGCACGTCCGGCGACGTGGACCTCGATCGCTCGCCCTTCCAGTTCCTCGGGCGGAACCGCCTCGGCCTGCGCTACCGCTTCTCCGATCCGGCACGAAATTCTAAAGTCGTTCGGATATCGTTGTCCCCCTGCCAGCGCCGCCAGCCCGTCGAGCTTGGCGATGCGTTGCTGGATAAGTTCGCTTTCCATCCCTTCAGCCACTGTCAGGACTCCGTAAAAACGCGGGCAAATCTAGCTGGATTGCGGTTCGGAGTCAAATCGCGTCGGGTCCCCAAATCCACAGCCTTCGCCGCGATTCGGCCGGCGATCCAGGGCCATCTGCTGCGTTGCCTTCACC
>CAZHDQ010000257.1:0-4922 GCA_964531595.1 uncultured Anaeromyxobacteraceae bacterium | reverse complement strand
GCAAGCCCTCGGTGAGCAGGCCCCCAGTGAGCAAGCCCCCGGTAAGCAGGCCCCCAGTGAGCGAGTCCCTGATGAGTAAGCCTCCAGTGAGCGAGCCCCCGGTAAGCAGGCCCCCAGTGAGCAAGCCCCCGGTAAGCAGGCCCCCAGTGAGCAAGTCCCTGGTGAGCAAGCCGCCAGTGAGCGAGTCCCTGGTGAACAAGCCCGCGGTGAATCACATTTCCTCGGACGTTCCTCCGCCAGCGCACCCTCTCGTTTTGAGGTGGTTGCGATGGAGCGGCGTAAGGACTGGAAAGTCGGAATGGAAATCTAAGGTGGAACCCAACCTGCCGCGCTAGGTGTATTCGGGTTCTTGGTTGCACTCGACGCCGCCCTTTGCTTTGGATACGCTTGACTGGGCCGAAACCCGGAGAGTCCCGTGAAGCCGTGGATACGCGCGATGTTGGGGGTGCTACTGGCCGCGATGCTGGCTGGGTGCGGTGGCGGGGATGGTTCCGGGGCGGACACTGGCGGCTTGGTCGACGCCTGGCAAGACCCTGGTGCGGACGTCGTGATGGATCCGGGGATTCCCTTGGATGAGGGGGGTGACGCGGCCCAGGACACTGGCGGATCGCCCGATGCGGCGGACGATGGGACTGGCGGCGGGACGGACGATGGAGCGGAAGACGGGGCCGTCGATGTCACGGAACCCGAACCCTGGGAATTCAACCGGGATGCCTACGAACCGGTGCGGGGCTGGATCCTGCTGGACGAAAATCCGGAAAAAGTGATGGAGGCGCTGGACGCGGCCCCGTCCTTCGGGATCAACCACGTGCAATTGTCACACGGGCTAGTGATGAACTTCGAGGACCTGCTGGGTGACGACGCGGCGACGACCACCCGCGTGCAGGTGCTTAACGACGCTATCGCGGCGGCGCACGACCGCGATATCCAGGCGTTCATATGGGTACACGAACTGGGCGGGACGGAACTGGACGTCTGCTACGGCCCTGATGGTGATATCTGGACGCAGCGAGCGACGGCCTGGAACGCCGCGCTGGACCGAATCCCGCAGGTGGACGGTGTGGTGCTGATGTTTGGGTCGGCGCCTGTGTCGCCCTGGTTCACGGTGTGCAGTTGCGAATGGTGTCAGGACCAGTGGGAAAACCCGTTCGAATCGCCACCGAACGACGAACGCATTCGATTGATCACCGAGCGGTTGGGCCAGGTGATGGCGGTGCGCGGCATGCAGATGATCGCCCGGGTGTTCGTCCACGAACCGCAGGAATTGTCATGGCACGCGGATGGCTTTGCCGCTGCCCAGGGGGTCGGGTTCATCGGGATGCACAAGTCTGACGTGGGCGACTGGCAACCATATAACCCCAACGACCCGACCGTTGGGCACGTGGGCCCGCATCCATCGGTGCTGGAAGTGGACGTAGGTGGCGAGTACTACGGCGCTTCCGCCCTGCCCTTCTGCAGCCCGGGGTACTTTCGCTACCGGATGCAGTACGCGTGGGAAAATCGCGGGATCGGGTTCGTAGCGCGCGTGGAACGCGGTAGTAATCGGTCCCTGGGTACGCCAAACGAGGTCAACCTGCGGGCGCTGACCGCGTTCGTGGATGACCCGGACACTCCTCTAAAGGCCATCTGGGACGCGTTTATTCTGGCCCGCTATGGAGTCGCTCCGGGGAATGAGTCGTCGTTGCTGCGGCATTGGCTGGAAAACACGTTTCCGATCCGCCTGAAATCGCACTACGCCCTGGGGATCTGGGCGCTGGAAAAGGGGTCGGATATCCCGTCGAAGCCAGCGTTCGGCGAACTATTCAACCGCGGCAACATGCCAAAATGGGATCCCGCTTGGCAGGCCGTGTACGACCGTGTGAAGTCGCCGGACCAAGACACCGTGCTGGACCTGTGGCAGGAAGGGTCCGAGGCTGTGGACCTGGCCGCGGCGGACCTCGCAGCCTACGTGGATTGGGTGACGGCGAATCCCGACGTGCTGCGGCAGGAGGACCAAGACGATCTGGAGTTCCGGTTCCGCCACCAGGCGTTCGCGGCGCGTACGTGGCGGGCGGTAGACCTGTTCATGTGGGCGCAACGGGCGCGGGCCCAGGGCGGTGCAAATGCGGATCCGGACCTGGCGTCCTGGGCGACTTGGGCAAGGGACGAAATGTCCGAGGTGCGGCAACAGATGATCGATGCGGGCCTTGGGGCTGCGACGCCGGCCGGCCCTTCGCGAATCCAGTCGTTCCTGGACGCGACGACGACATCCATCCCCGAGGGGACACCCCCAGCCCAGCCGCCGGCGGCCCGTATCAGTCCGGTTGCGGCAACCCTGTTGCCCGACGGCCTCGTAATGGTTCGGTTTACCGTTACGACCGATGCCGCTGCGGTGCGGCTGACCTGGGGCAAGTCGCTGCCGAATGCCGACCGTGAACTTGAACTGGGGCCGGCCGTCGCGGGCCAGGAATTCACAGTGTACGTGGGTGCAAATGACGCATCGATGGAGCAGACAGGCGGCAACGCGGGTCTGGACCCGTCGTCTCGTTATGTGGTGCGGGTCATCGCTACCGCTTCTGATGGCAACGGGGTTGACCGAACCTGGCTGGGCGGTGATTGGTGGGTGTTTTCGCCGCCGCCCTGCGATTGCTCTGAAGGTGATGCGTGCGTCGAGGGCGTGTGCATGCCTGGTGAATCGATTTAGCCGTCCGCGACCCGGATCGCGACACGCATTCCATGGTGCGTCATTCGCTCATTTTCGCTAGAATCGTAAGCCAGCCAATCGTGGCCACTGAATGAGGTCGCCCAATATGACGCTACGCGTTAATACCTCCTTCGACACGTTGATCCTGGGCGCTCAGGTCTTTGACGGCACTGGACGCGTCCCGTTCACCGCGGACGTCGGCATTCGTGGCGACCGGATCGCCGTGATCGGCACGCTGGATACCGCGTCGGCGGATCGGGTGATTGACGCCCAGGGACTGGCCCTGTGTCCCGGGTTCATCGACGTGCATTCCCACGCCGAAATGACGCTGGTCAAATCAGATCATCCGGGAATCCTGGAACCGTTGGTCCGCCAGGGCATCACGACGTTCGTTGGCGGAAACTGTGGCACTTCGATGGCGCCGGTGTTTCCGGAAAAGGCGCAGTTTGTCCACACGTTCTTCGATTTCTTCCTGGGCGCACCCCAGCTCGAACACATTCACTGGACCACGTTCGACCAGATGCTGACGTGGGTCGAGGGACAGGGCGCGCTGCTGAACGCCGGGTTCCTGGCACCCCATGGCATCATCCGACTCAACGTCATGGGCGACAGCAACGCGCTTGCAGGGGCAGAGGACATCGCAAAGATGCAGGGGATGCTGGCGGACTGCCTTGATGCCGGCGCCCTGGGCATGTCGACGGGCCTGATGTACTTCCCTGGGCTGGCGTCGGACGAAAGCGAACTGCTGGCGTTGGCGCGCGTGCTGCACGACCACCACCGCGTATTCACGTCGCACCTGCGGTCCTACAACTCGGACACTATGGAACGGGCGCTGGACGAGGTCATGGACGTCTGCCGCGAGGCCCAGGTCCCGCTTCAGGTCAGCCACCTGTTCTGCATCCCGAACCTGCCGTGGCCGTTGAAGCAGATCGTGGACCGGTTGCTCCAGGTCGGCAGTCGAGTGCATGCCGCCGTGCCGCTGCCGATCCCGCTCGACGGGCTGTTGGCTTCCCGGATGGAAAAGGCGTTTTCCAGGGCCGATGCCGGTGAACCCATTGGATTCGATACGATGCCGACGTCGGCTGGATTCACGCACCTTTTGGCGTTTTTCCCGCCTTGGGTGCTTCAGGGCAGCATCCCGCAGGTGTTGCAGCGGTTGCGTGATCCGGTATCCCGGGCCGAAATTCGACGCAGCATCGAAACCGGCGATGTCGCGTGGCCGCACCGCGGGCGGGATTCGTGGGCGTTCAACGCGTTCAAGGTAATGGGGTACGGCAGCGCATTCATCATGAGTGTGACCACCGCGAAGAACAAGCCGCTGGAGGGGCGCTCGTTTTCCGACATCGCGACCGAGGTCGGCAAGCACCCGTTCGACGTGGTGTGCGACCTGCTTGGCGAGGAGGAGGGACGCGTCCTGGTGTTCGAGACGCCGACCTTCCCCGGCGACCCGTTTACCGAGCGTTCGGTCCTGGCGGCATTACAAAACCCGCACGTTTCGGTGGTGACTGACACCATCCTGCTGGGCTTCGGGCTGCCGTCCCACCTGTTCTACGACTGCTATCCGCGGTTGCTGGGCACTTACGCCCGCGACCACAAGAGGCTTTCCCTGGCCGACGCGATCCGAAAGTCGACTTCGCTGCCGGCCGACCAGTTGGGAATTCGCAACCGCGGGCGCATCCGCACCGGGTATTTCGCGGACCTAGTGCTGTTCGATCCGGACCGTATTGCGTCGCGTTCCACGGCGCGCGACCCGGCGAACTTCCCGGTGGGCATCGAACGCGTGTTCATAAATGGGCACGCCGTCATCGACCCAGACGGATTCCATCCAGACCCATTGCCAGGGCGCGTCCTTCGGGCAGGGGGCTGAACTTGAACCCTGCGCGTCTTTCAAGGATACTCTGACCCGGATTTTTCAGGTGTTTACCATGTCTCGCCTGCCGATTTCCTTCCTTTGGGCGGCCGCGTTCGCGCTGGTCGCTTGCAGTGGGGCCTCGAACGGGGCGACCGATGCCTTAGTCGCTCAAGATACTGATGCGGACGTCCCGTTCGATTTTGCCGGTCAGGACTTGGACGATTTGTCCGAAGACCCAGTGGGTGTCGGCGACGAATCCCCTGAAAATACAAATAACTGTGATGTGTCTTCAGATGTAGCGACCGACCCGGGCTGGGAGGTGGTCGCGCCCCCGCTGCCCTTCGGCCCGGAAAATCGCGGCTACCAAATTGTCCGGGGCATCGTCCA
>CAZHDQ010000256.1:0-4935 GCA_964531595.1 uncultured Anaeromyxobacteraceae bacterium | reverse complement strand
GACGTCGGCGAAGTTGGCTGGGCTTCTGAAGAACGAGAAGCACAAGGTCATGCTGGTCGCCGCCGACGTGTACCGGCCGGCGGCCATCGATCAATTGAAGATCCTGGGGCAAAAACTGGGCGTCCCGGTTTTCAGCCAGCCCGGCGTCGCGCCACCGGAACTGTGTGCAAACGCGATGGCCCAGGCCTTGGCCGAAAAGCGCGACGTCGTGATCTTCGACACCGCCGGCCGATTGGCGATCGACGAGCCCCTGATGCAGGAACTGTCCGATATCAAGGCCAGGACGAATCCGAAAAACATCTTCCTGGTCGTGGACGCGATGATCGGCCAGGACGCAGTTCGCATGGCGTCGGACTTCGACCGGCGGCTGGACCTGACCGGCGTCGTGATGACCAAGATGGATGGCGATGCCCGCGGCGGCGCGGCGCTGTCGGTCCGGGCGGTCACCGGTAAGCCGATCACGTTCATCGGTATGGGCGAGGACCTGTCCAAGATCGAGCCGTTCCGTCCCGAAGGCATTGCGTCGCGGATCCTGGGTTTTGGCGACGTAGTCGGCCTGGTCAAGGACTTTGAAAAGGTTGTCGACGAAGAGCAGGCCGAGGCCGATGCCATCCGGATGCTCAAGGGCGACTTCAACCTGTACCAGTTTCTGGACCAGATCCGCGCGATCCAGAAGATGGGGTCGCTGCGCGAAACGATGGAGAAGCTGCCCTTCTTCCACGACATGGTGCCCGAGGGTGGCGCGGTCGACGAGAAGGTGCTGGGGCGTATCGAGGCGATGATCCACTCGATGACCCCGGACGAGCGCAAGACACCCAACATTATCGACGACCGGCGTGCCCGTCGCATCGCGAAGGGCTCGGGCCACAAGGTCGCCGAGGTCAAGGACCTGATCCAACGTTTCGAGATGATGCGCGATGTCATGAAGCGCGTCGGGCGTCAGCCGTCGCTGCTGGGCCGCCTGCCTGGCTTCAAGGAGGCGTTGGAACTGGCGAAGTCCCGCGGCGAGGACGTGTCCGACCTGATGCCGTCGGACGCGGACCAGCGCGGGTCCTACGGCGGCTATGGCGTGCGCCGGCTGGACCCGGCGGAAAAGGAGCGCCGCCGCAAGAAAGAGAAGGCTGCCCGGAAGCAGCGGCAAAAAGGCAGGAAAAAGCGATGACGCACGCGTGCCAAACCCTGGGGATCGTCCTGGCGGTCGTGGCGGTGTTCGCCGCGCTCGTTGGTCCGCGGGAGGCACGGGCGCGGCGCCCCTCCGAGGTCAAGTACGAGGACGTCGAGCGGATCCTACGGCACAAATCCCATGCCACCCCGCAGGAACTGGCAGCAGCCGGTAATGGCATCGATAGCGTTCTGACGGACATGGTGTCTGCGCGAAAGTTGAATCCCGAACTTAGGCTGCGGGCCGTGCGGGCCATGGCCGGCTATCCCGGTTCGCGGGCGCGGGCCGTGCTGGTCACGCTGGTGACCACGCCCGACGAGGTGATCGACGTGCGCGTAGCCGCGATGGAAAGTCTGGCGCGGGCTTTTGGGAAAACGGCGTTGTCGGACATCAAGCCGTTCATCAAGGACCCGGATCCGGCTCTGCGGACGGGCGCGGCCAGGGCGCTGGGCGCGATCGGGGACATCGGGGCGCGTGGGCTGCTGGAATACGCACTTGAGCACGAGCAGGTGCTTGAGGTGAGGCTAGCCATCGATGAGGCGCTGTCGCAGGCCCGCTGACCCAGCGGGACGTTTCGTCGGCAAACCTGGGGAAACAATATGAAGCTGGAAGGTATCTGGACGGCCTTGATCACCCCGTTCGACGGGGATCGGGTGGACGTTGATGTGCTGCGCCGGCTGGTTGCGCGCCAGATCGACGAGGGCGTGCATGGCCTGATCGCCTGCGGGACTACCGGCGAGACGCCGACGCTGACGGCGGACGAGTACGACCAAGTAGTAGGGACGACCATCGAGGCGGCGGCGGGCCGGGTCTCGGTGATCGCGGGAACGGGCGGCAACGCTACGGACAAGACGGTCGCGCTGACCCGTCGCGCGTGCGAACTGGGCGTCGATGCCGCGCTTGTAGTCACGCCTTACTACAACAAGCCGCAGCAGGAAGGGATGTTTCGTCATTTCGCGGCTGTCGCCCAGGCGGGCGGCCTGCCGGTGATACTGTACAACGTACCCGGGCGAACCGGCGTGTCTCTGGACCCCCGGACTACCGTGCGCCTGTCGGCCGTGCCGGGAATCGTTGCGATCAAGGAGGCCTCTGGGTCCATCGGGGCCGTCCGGGACATCGTAGCGGCGACACCGTCGACCTTCGCGGTGCTTTCCGGGGACGACGGACTGGCGTTGGCGTCCTGGTCTGTCGGTGCGCGGGGTGTCGTCACGGTGTCTGGCAACGTCGCTTGCCGCGCGATGGTTTCGATGTGGGACGCGTGGCGTGACGGGCGAACCGACGAGGCTGCGGCGATCGATCGGACGCTGGCCCCCCTTTATTCGGCGCTGTTTGTCGAATCGAACCCCGTGCCTGTCAAGGCCGCGGCGGCGATGCTAGGCCTTTGCGGCGATGCAGTGCGCCTGCCGCTGGTGGCCTCGTCGGCGAGTACCCGCGATGCGGTGAGGGCGGCCCTGTCTTCGGCCGGCCTCCTTTAGCCGGCGACTGCTTTTTTCGATTCCATTTCGCAAGGAGTTCTTCGATGAAACGGACAGGCCAGGGGTGCGTTGCGGGGGTGCTGTTGGTCGGTGTGCTGTTTATGTCCGCTTGCGGAGGCGACGATGACGGCTGCGTGTTGACTGCGGCGTGGGACGAGGTCGCTACGGCCCCCGCAGGGGCGCCTCTGGCAATAGCTGTGGCGTGCGTGGACACGGAGGGCACGCCCGTCCCTAACGAGGCGCTGGTCGCCCAGGTGACGTTGGGTGGCGGGGGACTGGAAACGGGTTCGGCGACCGCTGGCCTGGACGGGCGCGCGACTTTTTTATGGACGCTGGGCGTGGTACCGGTCGACCAGCGGATTGTGGTTCGACGGGCGGTGGCCGCAGCCCAGCCGGGTCCTGTGGACGAGATCGCGTTTGTCGTGCGGGCGACGCTGGACGTTCCCAGCGCACCGACGCCGTTTGGGGACGTCGAGGCGGCGCTGGCTGGGGCGGGGATTGATGGTTCGACCGAGGACCTGGCGTTTGCGGGCGACGCCCTGATGCTGGCGGTACCGGGGCACTTGGTCGCGGTCGATACTACTGGTAAGGCGACCCTGGTTTCGCTGTCCGGCGACGGGTTGGACGGGCCGCTGGGCATCGTGTTCGACGCCGACGGACTGCTGTGGGTGGCCGACGCGGCCGGGCATGCGCTGAAGACAGTTGACACCAACGGTGTCGTGGCCACGGCGCTGTCGACGGACGGTGTGCAGCCGCTGGGCCAACCAAACTTCGTCGCAATCGGGCCCGACGGTGCCGTGTGGCTGTCAGATCCATGCATCGGCGAGGTACTGCGCTACGATCCGGCGACGACATCGGTAGCGGTGGTTGCCTCATTTGACCTGGGCTTGCAGGGTGGCCCCAACGGGCTGGCTTTCGACGCGGCCGGCGCCCTGTGGGTCACGACTGAAAACGTTGGACTACTGTGCATGGACGGATCGGTGGACCCACTGGCGGCGGTGGCGGGGCTGTACCGGATTGACCCGACCTGGGCGCAGCAGCTCGATCCGGCGCAGCGCGCGCGGACTGTGTTGGCAGGGTTCGCGCACTTTGGCGACGGTCTTGCGTTCGATGCCGAAGGCAATCTTTACGCCCTGTTCGATTTCATCGAGGGGCTGGCCCTGGCGTCAAGCGAACTGCACGTAATAGCCGCCTCGGACCTGGCCGCGTTCGTGGCGCAGGATTCGGGCGCCGCCGAGGCGCCCACGACCGCTGTCGTGCTGGCGACGACCGACGTGGTCATGGCGAACCTGGAATGGGGCCAGGGGGCGTTCGAGCCTAACCGGATACACCTGTCGTTGCTGGCGATCCCGGCGTTCGGGCTTCAGACGCGCGGACTGGTGACTTTTGACGCGGGGATCCCAGGCGCGACTTGGTGAACGGTGCGGGAATCCGCTACATCCGATGGCCCTTGACGAAGCGGTCTACCTCCGGCAGCCCGGCCTGAAGGACCAAATAGGCATCCGGCGGTTCGCGTTCGGTGATCTCGCCAGCCACCGACGTCAGCATGATCCGACGGACTTCATCCCGATCGTCGCTGTGCGCCATCGCCCACCCCAGTTTCATGAACGCGGTTTCGGGTAGCATGTTACCAGCCGGTACGACCCCCAGTTCCATCAGGTCTCGCCCGGTGTCGTACACGTACATCTGGGTATAGCCCCACAAGGTCTGCACCGTCATGAATACGTGTACTCCGGCCTTGACCGCCCGCTCCAGCGCGCCATAAATCGGCTTGTTGACGTGGCCCAAGCCTGTGCCCGCGATTACGATACCGCGGTATCCCTTTTCCACAATGGCGTCGATCATGTCTGGCTTCATGCCTGGGTAGTGGTACAAAATCGTCGCCCGATTGTCGTAGACCGCGTCCAGCTTGACATTGCGGTCGTCGCGCCGCCGCCGGTAGTCGCTGCGCAGGGGCCGGATTTGCTTGCGGTCGACTAGGGCCAGTGGGATGTCTCCGATCGTCCGGAACGCCGATCGATACGACGAATGCATCTTTCGTACACGCGTGCCCCGATGCAGCAGCCCGTACTGGTCAGACGTCGGGCCGAACATGCAGACCATGACTTCTGCGATATCGCTGTGAGCCGCGGTCAGAGTGCCATGGATCAGATTCAGCGTGGCGTCCGACGAAGGTCGGTCCGACGAGCGCTGGCTGCCGACCATGACGATCGGCACCGGCGAGTCCTGGACCATGAACGACAGGATCGCCGCAGTGTGGGACATCGTGTCGGTGCCGTGGCCAATTAGGATGCCATC
>CAZHDQ010000255.1:0-4937 GCA_964531595.1 uncultured Anaeromyxobacteraceae bacterium | reverse complement strand
CCTCGACCGCGAGCCCGGCGTGCAGGGGACGTATCTGGACGGTTCACAGGCCCGGCGGACCGCGTTGTGGAGTTTAGTCTTTGCGACGGTCGTGTCGGTAGCGGCGGTGGCCTTCCCGGTCAACTTCGGGTGGCTTAGGAACTGGTTCCCGAACATTTCGCAACTGGTGATCATCTTCGTCAACCCCGGGACGATCCTGACGGGGTTGATCGTGGCATGGTCGCTGGTTGTATTGCGGCGTTCGCGCTCCACGCGGCTGGGAGCTGTCGCGCTATTCACATGCTTCATCGTGAGTTTCGCGATTCTGTCCTACGTCGGCTCGGAACTCCGGGGACCGAATTGGGACTTTTTCTGGAGTCGGGCGGACTGGCCGGTCCACTGACGGGGGAAGATCATGGCACAGCCACCGGCGGACGAGCGGCGCCTGGCCGCGGAAGTCCGCGCAGAAGCCGCACGTCGGGACCGCGCCCACAAGATCGCACTGCTTGTGGTGAGTCTGGCGGCCATTGCCTTACTGGTCACGGCGGCCTTGCGGGAAAACGTTTTCCCCGACTGGCGCCGCCATCAGTTGGAGTACGCCCAGATCCTTCAGACCAAGGCGAGCGACGACTGGGGGCGCAAGCTGGCCGCCGACTTCAATGTCGACATTCGGCAGGTCGTGGTGCCGGCCCTGGGGGCTACCGACCGCTGCGTATCCTGCCACACGGGCATCGACGACCCGCGCATGACGGACGTCGCCCAGCCGTACCGGGTCCACCCTGGGAAGCATCTGATCTGGCACGACGTGAACCGTTTCGGCTGCACCATCTGCCACCGCGGGCAGGGTAGGGCGCTGGTCTTCGACGAGGCCAAGGCGGTGGGGATGCACTGGGACTACCCGCTGCTGCCGAAGAACCTGACCCAAGCGGCGTGCGGCGTCTGCCACAGCGCTTCCGAGGTGGCTGCGAAGGGGGGCGAAAAGTATGCCCTGGGCGCGGCGCTATTTGCGGAAAAGGGCTGCGTCGGCTGCCACCGTCTGAACGGCCGTGGGGGGAATGTTGGGCCGGTCCTGGACACCGAGGGCATGAAGGTACCGGCGGCGCTGGGCACGCTGGGACTTGATGGGCCGAGGACGCTGCCCCAGTGGTTGAGCGAGCATTTCGTCGACCCGCAGAAGGTCGTGGCCGGAAGCCAGATGACCCCGCCGGCGCTGTCGGACGAGGAAAATGAAGCGCTGACCATTTACATGCTGTCGTTGCAGGGGCGAGACCTCCCGTCCAACTACCTTTCCCCCGAATTCCACCTGGCGGCATACAAGGCGGCGATGCCTGACACGGAGACCGGCCAGCAGTTGTTCACACGGTACTGCTCGGTCTGCCACGACACCGGAAGCTACGGGCGCTACGACAAGTTCTACGGAATGTTCTTCCCGGCGGTGCGCGGGGCGTCGCTTTTGCAGGTCGCCGACGACCGCTACCTGGAAGCCAATATCCGGAAGGGACGTCCCGGCACGCTGATGTCGGCATGGGATGCCCCGGCCGGGGGACTTTCGGACGCCGACATCGGGCGGCTGATTGAACACCTGCGAAGCGGGTACACGGCCCCTGATGACCACCTGCCCGATGACGTGGTGGCCCGGGCAAAGGACCGTTCCTTGACCCTGCACGGCGACGCGGGTGCCGGTGGTGCCCTGTTCCTGCGTCACTGCACGGGGTGTCACGGTCCCGCTGGCGCTGGCTTGCTGGGCCCGTCGCTGAATACTCCTATCTTCCAGCAGGCGGCCACCGACGGCTTCCTGTACGCCACGATCGCCTATGGACGCCAGAACACCGCAATGCCCGGTTTCCTGGCCCCGGGGGCGGGCGGGCTGGCCGAGGGCGACGTCGAGGGCCTGGTTGGGTACCTGCGAACGCTCGGAAAACAAGAGGTGACAACGCAATGAATCGGGTGGATGACGGGGACGACAAGGGGCCGGGCGGCGGGCAAATCTCGCGTCGCGGGCTCTTCAAGATGACGATAGCCGGGGGTGCGGGCCTAGCCGTGCTTTTTCACGACCGCCTGGGCGCGGCACTGGAAGAGTTCGACGTGGTCACCGTGGACCCACTGAAGGCCTATCCCTACCGCGGCTGGGAGGGCCTCTACCGCGAGCAGTTCGGATGGGACCGGGTCGTGCGCTCGACGCACTCGGCCAACTGCACCGGGTCGTGCAGTTGGAAGGTATACGTTCGCAACGGCGTGATGATCCGCGAGGAACAGGCCGCGGACTACCCGGCCATCAACGCGGACCTGCCCGACTACAACCCCCGTGGCTGCCAAAAGGGTGCCTGCTTCGTCGAATACGTCTATGGTGCGCAGCGCGTGAAATACCCCCTGATCCGGGTCGGCAAGCGCGGCGAGGGCAAGTGGAGGCGCGCCTCTTGGGACGAGGCCCTGCGCATGGTGGCCGAAAAACTTGTCGATAACATGTACGAACACGGACCGGACACGAACACGTTTTTCAGCGTCATCCCCGCGATGTCGCCCGTTTCCCTTTCTGCGGGTTCGCGCATGGCCCACCTGCTGGGTAGCGTGTTTCTTTCGTTTTACGACTGGTACTGCGACCTGCCGCCCGGCGAACCGATCACCTGGGGTGTGCAGACCGAAGCCTGCGAGTGCGCGGACTGGTTCAATGCGAAGTACATCGTCTTGTGGGGCAGCAACATCAGCGAGACTCGCATCCCCGACGCCCATTTTGCCTGGGAAGCGCGCTACGCTGGGGCAAAAATTGTTGGCATCTCGCCGGATTACAACCCCAGCGCGATCCACTGTGACCAGTTCCTGCGTGTGAATCCGGGAACGGACGCGGTCCTGGCCCTGGCCGCGTGCCGTCACATTATGGAAACGAATGCGTACGATGCGGCCTACATCGCCGAGCAGACCGACCTGCCGTTCCTGGTCCGCGAGGACACGGGGCGGTTCTTGCGGGCGTCCGATCTGGGCTCGACGGGCGACAATGCGGATGCGATCTTTCACGTCTGGGACGAGGCCACCAAAAGCGCCCGGCCGGTCCCAGGTTCCATGGGCGCGGCCGAGCAGACGCTGGCTCTGGGCGACTTGAAGCCGGCACTGCGCGGGCGCTTCACGGTGACGCTTGGCGACGGATCGACCGCCACGGTGACGACGGTTCTTGATCGGCTCGTGGCGGAGTTGGCCGATCCCCTGTACTCGCTGGAAGGGGCGTCGCGCCGATGCGGCATCCCGGAAGCCGACCTCGTGCAATTTTTCCACGACTTCGCCACGCGCAGGCCGGCCATGATCGTCCACGGTGCCGGAACGAACCACTGGTACCACAACGACCTGCTGAATCGCGCCATGATCCTGGTGGTGGCGCTGACCGGAAACGTCGGGAAGAACGGCGGGGGATTCAACCACTACGTGGGTCAGGAACGGGTTTGGCCCGAGCACGGTTTCAAGACGCTGGCCTTCCCGAACGGCCCTGCGAAGCAGCGTTTCCAGAATACGACGATGTGGACCTACTGCCACTCGAAGCAACAGGATCCGCATCTCATCAACGGCAAGTCGATTGAACACTACATCCTGGAATCGGTGAAGAACGGCTGGATGCCGTTATGGCCGAAACAGGATCTGGACGCCTTGAAGCCCGAGGACCTGCACTCGTTGCCTCGGAAACCGCGGGCGTTGATCGTCTGGCGGGCGAACTACCTGAACCAAGCCAAGGGTAACGAGGCCATCCTGCGCTCGCTGTGGAACGACCTGGACCTGATCGTAAACCTGAACTATCGCATGGACACGACCGCGCTATACAGCGACGTGGTGCTGCCCGCGGCGTCCTACTACGAAAAGACCGACCTGAATACGACCGACTGCCACTCCTTCGCCCACCCGCTCTCGAAGGTCTTGGACCCGCTTTTCGAATCGAAGACCGACTGGGACATCTTCGGGGCCCTGGCGAAGGCGATCGAGGTGGTGGTGCGCGAGAAGGGGCTTCCCGCATTCGACGATGCCGCATTAGACTGGAAACGCGACCTGACGCGCCTGTACCAGGACTGGACATCTGACGGGAAGATCCGGACCGACGAGGACGCGGTCAACTTCATCCTGGGGAACTCGCCAGAAACGCAGGGCATGGACTACCACGGGTTGCAGGCAGGGCCGAAGCGCTTCGTTGCGACGGATCCGGAAGCCTGGAACAGCGACGTCGAGGAAGGCCGCGCCTATACGCCGTTCACTCACCAGATCGAAAAGAAGCGCCCCTGGCGGACCCTCACTGGGCGCCAGCAGTTCTACATCGACCACCCGTGGTACCTGGAACTGGGCGAATCGCTGCCGGTCCACAAGGATCCGGCGGACGACCCGAAGTTCCCACTGTTCTGGAACACGCCCCACGGCCGCTGGTCGATCCATTCCACCTGGCGCGACAACCGGTACATGCTGCGGTTGCAGCGCGGGCTGCCGATCGTGTACATCCACCCGGACGAGGCCGCGTCCCGAGGCATCGCCGACAACGACTGGGTTCGGGTCTTCAACGACCAGGGTTCGGCCGTCGTGAAGGTGAACATCCGGCCCGGCGAAAAGACCGGGCGACTGACGATGTACCACGGCTGGGAAAGGTTTTTGGGTTTCCAGCAGGGTGGCTGGCAGTCCCTGACCTACATCAAGATCAAGCCCACCCAGTTGATCGGCAAGTACGGGCACCTGAATTTCGTGCTGAACTATTGGGGCCCGACCGGCAACAACCGGGATTTGAAAGTCGAAATCGAGAAGTACACCGGGCCCGTGGCCGGGTACGAAGGCCAAGGCTAGGAGGCCACGATGTCCAAGCACCAGTATGCGGTCGTCATGGACTTGAACAAGTGTCTCGGTTGCCACACTTGCTCCATCGCCTGCAAGAAACAGTGGACCGACGGCGACGGCATGACCCACATGTACTGGAACAACGTCGAAACACAGCCTGGAAT
>CAZHDQ010000254.1:0-4941 GCA_964531595.1 uncultured Anaeromyxobacteraceae bacterium | reverse complement strand
ATAATCGAGCACGAGGTGGAGCCCATGGTCGAATCCGATCACCCCCGACTGACCGCTCGACAGCGCCAGGTGCTGGCCTTCGTCCGGGACTTCACAGCGCGCAACGGTGCACCACCAACAGTCCGAGAAATAGCGATGGGTATGGGTATGGCGTCGACGAAAGAGGTAGCTGGTAAACAGGTAGCAATGAGTAGGGCAGGGGCACTGACCCGGTCGCCACGCAAGGCTCGTGGCTTGCGAGTCGCAGGTTCCGATCCCGCGGGGTCGATCCCTATCCTGGGCAGGATCGCGGCCGGGCTCCCCATCCTGGCGGTGGAAAACCGGGAAGGCTCGCTGTCATCAGACTCGTTCCTGGGCACGGAACCGGACTTCGCGCTACGGGTCCAGGGCGACAGCATGATCGGTGACGGCATCCTGCCGGGCGACCTGATATTCGTACGCAGCGGCCCGGTCGCCAGCCGCGGGGAAATCGTCGTTGCCCTGCTGGACGACGAAGCAACTGTCAAACGCTTCCTCCCCGAACCGGATGGCCGGAGCGCCGTCCTGGCGGCGTCAAATACGGCCTATCCACCCATTCCAGTGGACCTCAAAGACGAGCATTTTCGGATTCTAGGAACCGTCGTCGGGGTGTTTCGCAAAGTCTAACGGGCAACGTGGGCGTCAGAGTTTGTGATTGAATCTCCGACCTGCTGCGACGGGAGTCAGGTTTCCCACTGCCCGGGCCCTGGCAGGTCCAGACGATCGCCCAGCACATCCGGTACGCCGTCCAGCAACGAAACCGGCCTCCCCTTCAGGCAACGCAGGATTTCGTCTAGCGACTTCGCACGGACTGCGGACCGCAGGAACATCCACCACGCCAGGAAGCGCAACGGATGGAACGTATTCACCATGCCGCCTGGCTTGAGGCCGATCCAGTCCGAGACCTCGTCCGTCAGCCATACGAACTTCAGCCAGTCGGACAGTTCTCGCGCAAATACCCAGCCGACTCGATCCGGTGATATCAGACGCGTTCCCTGGCTCTTCCACCAAGCCTGGTCGGCCAGAAGCGTCTGGACCCATTCCACCTGGTCCGACCATTCCGAGACGTGGCCCACGACCAGTGAGCGCAGCGCATCAATATCCTCGGGGTCGGCATCGCCCAGGTAGTAGTCCCGGATGCGGTCCGCAGTCAGTACCTTGTCACCAAAGTCGCGCCGCCCATCACGATCGTTGCCACGGCGCCGGGCCGGCATCATTTTGGACAGCAACGGCACGGACCGAATGACCAGGTCGCGCGAGTCGGGATCCCGAGGCCCGACCCTAAGAAACCGCCCGTACAGAGCCATTTCCATCGCTTCCAGATACGAGTCGTCCGCGAAGACCTCGACATGCACCAGAGAACGCGTCTCGCCATCGACATCGCGCAGCCCGCCGACGTGCCCGATGATCTCCGACGGCCCGACCTCAATGGCAGCGGTAGGGTCGTCTTTCGGCGAAAACAGCGCAACGTATCCGGCCCTTAGCGCAGCACCAGGATCCACACCAGGGAACGTTTCGAGTCCCGGGCCGCGGGGCTGAGGAACTGGCGAATCGCCTTCGGCACTCCTAAGAAATCGGTTGACCAGCGCGTTGTCACCAGGCCGGTCGAAATCAACCCCGTCCAGGTGCATGTACAAAGAGAACACGGTCAGCACCGCGTCCTCCTGCCTGATCGGGTCGTCGCCCGCAGGGTCGTCCCGGTCCTGAAGGAAACGGCACGGCGCGCCTGCACCTGGTGCGGAGCGCGGCGGCAGCGGGATGCGATGGCGCAACAGCACAAAGTTGTTGGAACCGATATCGGGGTGCTCGGAAGTGGGCACCAGATGGGCCGCGACCAGTTCTCCCTTTAAGAGCGGACGGACCGGAGTTCCGGTAGGTGCCTCCAGGTGGATGCCACCGTGCCACGTCTGGTTGACTCCGACTGGATAGAACCCGCCGGCTTGGCGACGCTCGATGGTGCGGCACACGGCATTCAGGAATGGAACCGCCGTCGCCTCGCGAGACAGCAGGTCGTCGACCCGTGCCGGCGCACGCGCCGGATCCGCCAGTTCCTCGCGCGAAATCCGAACCCCCGGCAGATCCTCGGGGGTCAGTTCGTCGGCCAGACCCGCCGGCAGCACCGGGACCGTCGCCGCATTCCTACGCAGGCCGGCAAGGATCACCTCCCAGTCCAGCCCTGGCCCCGGGTCCCATTTCTGGGGCGTGATATGCCAATGACACAAGAAACCCTTGAATTGATCGGCCGGCGGGCTGTCCACGACCGAGTACAGGATCGACCCCTGCTCGTCCAGCGGGAACACCGGTTCGATGCCCAGGGCGTCGACCAGAACACGGAGCACCTCAACCAGCGAATCGTACTGGGCATCGGTGTAGTTCCAGGATCGAAACGACCCTCCGTTGATCGTCCGGATAGGGGACGGGACACCCCCGTCCAGTTCCGCGTTGGGTTCACTGAGCAGGTTGTGAGCACGATTGTTTAAGTCGATCCCCACCGCCACGTTGTTCATCGAACCGGCGTGATAAGCCCGATCCGCAAGGTCCGCGCACTGGTAGACGCGCCCGTCACGTTCGATCATCAGGTGGGTGGACAAGCAACGCGAAACCAGCGTGCGGTAGCAAGCCGACGAGGAGAAGCAGCCGTCGTGGTGCAGCACCACGGAATGCACCGCCGTCCGCAGCCCGACCACCGGGTCGGCACCTGCGGAACCCCAACCCTGACCACCGAGCGAGGGCCGCAGGCCGCTCCCGGGAACCGAACGGACGGACAACACTTCCTGGTGTTCGCCGAACTCGTTGGTCCCAACCAGCGGCGCGAACCGGTCCCCAGTGGACGCGTAGAACGAGTAGCCGCCGGGGTCCATGAACGTCGTCAAATGGACCCGGTCGGGCAGCGCGACCTTCAGGTAGGGCGCGCCCGCGATGATCAGGTGGCTACTCACGTCACCCCCCCCGGACGTTTCAGTTTCGGCATCGCCGGCGTCGCTGGTTTTTTGGGCTTCTTCGGTCCCTTCCCGGCGATCTTCTTCACCAACGCGACGATCCCCTTCCACAGCAGGAACAGCATGCCGATCGCGGCCAGCACCCCAAGCACGACCGCAACCCAGAACAACGGCGGCCCCCAGGCGTGTCCCAACCGCGCGATCGCGAATGCACGGCCCGTCGTCACAAGACCCGACAGCGGAAACGTCCTCTGGCCAGCAACGAACGGGTAAGGCAGAGACACCAGGTCCCGGTTGACGCGCACCGCCACCTGGTAGGCGCCCCCGGGCTCCAGGTCGACACCTGGGCGGATTGCAAGGGCCGACGAAAGTTCACGTCCCACCGACGAGGCCGAGGTTTTACCAAGCGTCGCGGCGTCGGGTGCCGCCCGCCAGGTCCCGCCCGTCGCCAGCGCGAGTCCCTGCATCCGACCTATGCCGGCCACGTCCGCACTGGGAAGCCCCAGCGCCATGACCCGCGTGTCAGCGGCCCGGGCCAGGCCGACCAACCGGACCAAGCGGTCGCGGACGATCTGCTCACGACCTCGCAAGACTTGGTTAACCTGCGGCGCGGCGCAGTCGACAACCGCCCGACTGCAACGCGGCGAGCCGCCTTCATGGTCGAAAGCTCCCTCCCAGGTTGAGTCTTCCGCGGCGCGCGACGACCGGCGACACTCGGGGGCCACCTTCATGCAGGCAGAGGCCACGTCGTCCCAGGCCGCGTCCGCGAACCGAAGGTAGCCGTCCCGCCCGTCTGAGACCAGCACCAGGTCGCGCACGGTTCCCGGCACAGTGCCCGCCGCCAACATCCGCAGACCCGCCTCGATGGCGCCCTCAGCGAACAATTCCGGATTCTCGGCAGACATTGGATGGTCGACCCGACCATGTCCACGTGCGGCCGCAACAGTCATTGTCGCCACGGATTCGGGAATGCCCAGCAGGCGCGGGAACAGGCCCTGAGGCGCCGGCAAAGAGCCAAGCGCCGCCGCAACGGCCGCAGTTCCATGGAACAACCGGCCACAGCCAACGCCCGGCTCCCGGGGTTCGGTCGGGTCCGCCTCCAGGCGCATGCTACCCAAGCAACGCTGGTAGTCGTTCAGATCCCGGAACACCGGGGTGCCGTCCAAACCGGTAGCCAGCACCTGCAGACCGTCGCCGTATAACAGCAAGCCCACGCGGGCCTGCGGGCCGATACCGTCCAGACACCCGGCCAGCGCGCGGGCCATCGCACGCTGGAAGGGGACGTCTGGGTGCTGAAACTGGATGACGCCGGGAACCGAGAGTGGTTCACCGTCATCGACAGCGGAAGGTTCGACGAAGCGTTCGCCTTCATCGAAGCTCCCGCCGGCTATGCGATTGCCGGTTCGGTCTCGGATGCAGGCGAATTCCACCCGGCGCCGAGGGTGATCCTCCTCGACCGGGAAGGGGCGGTGGCATGGGATACGACCTACCCGGCTACGGATGACCGCCGCGGGACGGGGATCGCGTCTGCTGGTTCAGAAGGGTTCGCCGTCGCGGCCTCCCACGGCCTTGTCATCCTGACGGATACGGATGGGAACGAGCGGCATTGCATCGACCTCGCCGCTGAGGGGGAGTACTGGGCGATCGCACCCTCGAGTGTCGGAGGCTGGATCGCGGCCGGGGGCGACTGGGTTGCGAGGATCGATGGTAACGGCACCGTCGCCTGGCGGGAACTGACCGGGGGCGTGAGTCCGGGTTCGATCCCGATCATCGTCCCGGATCCGGCGGGAGGGTTCCTCGTCGCCGGGGAGGCTGTAGGGGCGTCCGGAGCCATCACAGCGACCAGGTTCGATGACCGGAGCACACAGGCCTGGGACACGACGATCCGGGGCGACCCGGGGGAGCGATACCTCCTCTCCGCGGCGCGGCAGGATCCGGTTGGCAGTTACAGCCTGCTTGCCGGGATCATGGGTGCGGAGCCGGC
>CAZHDQ010000253.1:0-4942 GCA_964531595.1 uncultured Anaeromyxobacteraceae bacterium | reverse complement strand
CATCCTGCCTTCGTACAGCGAGGATGAGGCCTTCATCACGATGTTCATCGACGAGGCGCAGGTCTCCGCCCGTCTTCATCACCAGAACATCGTCCAGATCCTGGACTTCGACCGGATCGACGACTCGTTTTACATCGCGATGGAGTTCGTGGACGGACGAGACCTGCGCAAGGTGCTGGATCGTGGCATCAGTTCTGGGAACTACCTGACGCCGTTGCGGGTTGCCCATGTCGTCGCCGATGTCGCCTCTGGTCTGTGCTATGCCCACCAGGTCCGCAGTGCTGAAGGGGAACCTCTGAATATCGTGCATCGCGACGTCAGCCCTAACAACATCCTGGTGGGGTTTACCGGCGAGGTGAAACTGACCGACTTCGGGATCGCGAAGGCGGCGGCTCGAGCGACTAAGACCCGCGCGGGCACGGTCAAGGGCAAATGCGCCTACATGTCCCCGGAGCAGGCGCGCGGCAAGCACCTGGACGGGCGGTCGGACCTGTTTGCGTTGTGTACGATCGCCTGGGAGATGCTGACCCGCCAGAAACTGTTCGACGGCGATGGCGACTTCGATGTGCTCAACAACGTCGTTACCCAGGAAATCGTTCCGCCTTCCAGCTTAAACCCCGACGTACCGCCCGATCTGGACGAAATCGTACTCCGCGGCCTGGAGCGTGATTTGGATCGCCGCTGGCCCGATATGGGGCAACTCGAGAGGGCGCTGCGCAATTTCGAGTTCAAGCACGCGAAGGGGATGGAAGAGGTCCAGTTGGGGGCCTATATGCAGGACCTGTTCGCCGACGATATCGCCGCGGAAGGCACGCCGACGGGCGTTCCTGCCTACAAGAGTTCCGGGGACGGGACGCCCATCAAGGGGCGGGCGACAGGACCCGGTTCGAAGCCGTCCGTGCGGTCCGATGCGACCCCAGCGGGCGAAGACACCGGGAAGAGGGAAGGCACGCTGGTTCTGGACGATAACGCGCCGCGGCCAGGCCTACCGCCCCGGAAGCCAGCAGCCACACCTGCCACAGAGACGCCGGCGACCGAGCCCGCAGACGAATCCGCCCTGGGCGAACAGGGCCTGGTGGCCACGGTTCCCGTGGGTGAATTACAAAACGAACTTGAGACCTACCTTCGGGACCATCCCATCGTTGAGAAGGCACCGGAACCGACGCCCCATGCGGTACACGCTGTCGGTACGCCTGCGGCTGTGACGCCGGTAGCCGAATCCAAGCCATTACCTGCAGGCCGAAAGGGTCTGTGGATCGGGCTTGGGGCCCTGGCGGTCGTTGCGGTTGCTGCGGGTCTGTATTTCGGATTGATGCACGGCTCGGAGCCTGTCGCGGACGGTGTCGGTGTTACCGCAGGGGCGATTGCCGAAACCGTGCCGATACCGGCCGAACCGTCCGCACCCGTCCCAGTAGCGGCTCCCGAACCGGCCGCTCCGGCGCCCGTAGCGGAGGCGGCCGCCGTATCGCCAGTCGCCGCCGCTCAACCGGCGATCGAAGCGCCGCCACCGGAAGAGGCCCCAACACCGGTGGCAGCCTCGCTTCAGATCACGGTGAACCCCGCATCGGCCGAGGTTTCGGTCGACGGTCGAGTAATTGATGGCACGGACGGCCGACGGACGGTCGATGGTCTGGCGGTTGGACAGGAAGTCCGTGTCATGGCTAAGGCAGGTGGTTACAAGGAATTCACGAAGCAGGTTGCACTCGAGGCTGGCGCGCAGGATCTGGCGATCCGGTTGACCGCGATTGCCGCCACGCCCCTTCCTCCCCCAAAGACGGGGCCGCGCGAGGTCGGATACGTCAATATCAACGCGAAGCCGTGGGCCGATGTTTACCTGCGGGGACGTAAGATCGGAACTACCCCGGTTCGGGCACTGGCCGTCGATGCGGGCAATCAGACCTTCGTGCTCAAGAACCAGAGCAACAGCAAGCGCCTGACGGTCAAGGTCGAACCCGGAAAGACCTCCACCCATGTCGTCGACATGTAGCTTACGATTTCATGGCCGATCCTGGCCGCTCGTGGCCCGGTACACTATAATCCTCTCTGGTTTTGGCGAATGGGGTTGCCGAATGGCCGCACGGTGTTTTTGGATTCTGGCGGGGGCGATGGTCATCCTGGCATCCTGCGAAGGGGTGGACGGTGGTCGCGACATCATAAGCGTGTATGATATCGGCGGCGTTGACGTAACGCACGGGGATACCAAGGGCGACGTTGATGCCCTGGACGCGACCCTGCCGGTGGACCCGGGGTATGTGCCGCCGGTGTCGGTTGACGGGCCTGCGGCCGAGCTGCTGGTCCGGATCACTGGGCCTGCGGGCCGAGGGTATACGACTACCGCGGGTAGTCTGGTCGCGTTGACCGGACTGGTGTTCGGGCCGGTCGAGTCGCTCTCCTGGTCGACGGCTAGCGGTGCAAGCGGCCAGGTCGACTGGAATGAGGGTTCGCCTTACTGGCTTTCGGACGCTATTCCCCTGGCTGTCGGCGACAACCGTCTCGTGGTCACGGCGACTGGCAGGTTCAAGGACACCGACGACCTGTTGACGGTGTCCGACGAGATCGTGATTACCCGCAATCCGGGCTACCTGTTTCAGGGCCTATTGGAAGTAAACCCACCGGCCCTTTTCGTGGGCGAGACTGAAGTGGTTTACGTATCGATGGCCGTCGGGCTGTTCGGCAACCTAGCGCAGGACTCGCTGTCGTTGCGGCAGGTGGACTCGGCGGGTGCGAACCCCACGGAGCTCGGCATCATGGTCGACGACGGCGCCACCGCTACGACCGGCGACGAGATCGAAGGCGACGGGGTCTTTACCATCAAACTGAGCGTCGCGTGTACCAAAGCAGGCCCGAAGTACTTTCGTGCTGTGGCCCAGGTGCCAGGTGAGTCGGGCCAGCCCTACGGCGCACTGTCGATCCCCGCTCGATTCGAGTGCGTGCCGCGCATCACACGCAACGCGTGCGCTAGTCACCAACAGACCCTGGGGGACGCGCGCATTGCCTACCGGACGGCCCTGTCTGAATCGGGGGATGCAGGGGCGGCGCGCGCGGTTGCGATCCAGGCGCTCCGGGCGGATACGGCGGTCGTCGAGGCGGTGGGAGATGACGAAATCGGCGGCCTGTGGGTCCGCTTCAACGACGGCGTGCTTGGCGCGCTGAACTTGGCTGCAAACGGGACCCGTGGCGGCGGTGGGGACGGCGGGGGCGATGGACTAGCATCGATTGTGTCCGCCGCGACCACCAACGTCCTGGACATTGGCTCCAAGAACGTGCTGTTGCTTTCGCCGTTTGTCACGGATTTCGCGCCCAACGACGAAACGGTGCTGTTCTCGAACGTCGCAAATAACGTGTCGTGTCCCTCGTTCAGCGTGAGCGGTCCGCTGAACGCCGCGGCGGCCGGCCTGGCGGCGTTTCGGCGCTTGAACCAAAGCGGCATCGTGGCCGTCGCGACCCACGGCGAAGTGTACTTCGGCGGCATGTCCCAGGCGGCGAAGCGCGAGGCCCACTGGCGTCACCTGGGATACCAGGAGGTGCTGTGGTCTGGTGAACGGGTCGACTGCGGTCACCTGAGCCAGGCCTCGAAGAAGTGTGCGAATGCGTCGGAATGTGAAATCGGTTCCGAGTGCATCATCACCTCGCCTGCCAGCGAGGGCGTCAAGGCGTCGGGGGTGTGCTACGACCGGACTCAGGTTGACTTGGCGACCGGTCGCGTTGTGATGGGCGACGAGCGCTATGGCGTGACGCCAGAATTCATCGGCCACTACGCGGAACACGCAAAGTTCCCTGAAAGCCTCGTCTACCTGGGCGCTTGCCGCAGCTTGTTCAATGGCACGCTGGCCGGTGAACTGTTCGCGTCCGGGGCCAAGGCCGTTGCCGGCTTTACTAACCGGGTCAGCAACCTGTTTGCATTCAAGCAGGGGAGCGGGTTGTTCAGCCGGATGGTGGAGCAGACCATGTCCACGGGCGAAGCATACGGCGTCGGCGCACAAGACCCTGACAATCCAGGCTCTTACTTCCGACTGTTCGGCGCGCGCAATTTGAGCATCTCAGACTACAACTTATTGAACCCTAGTTTCGAGAGCGGGGACCTGACCGCGTGGACCCGGGAGGGCGATGGGCGCGTGATTACGAAGTTGGGGGGCGCGAAACCCATATACGGCAAATTCATGAACATCATCTCGACGGGTCTGGGCTTTACTGTGGATATGGGCTCGGTGACTCAGCGCTTCTGCATCCCGCCCAACGCCAAGACGCTGTCGTTTTACTGGAAGTTCTACTCCGAGGAATTCCTGGAGTTCTGCGGGACGGCCTACCAGGACTCGTTCCAGGCCACGTTGACCGACAGCAAGGGCACCCGCCACGAATTGGTCAGCCTGACGATCGACGACCTGTGCCCGGAAACGAAGTGCCCAAAGTGCCTGGGCCTGTTTCCACTGACGAAGGCCGACGTGTCGTTCGACAAGGGCGACGTCTACATGACCGACTGGCATAAGGTGGAATTCGACGTGACGCCGCTGCTGGCCAGCGGCCGGGCTACCAACGCCATCCTGAAGTTCTTTTGCAAGGATACCGGCGATTCAATCTACGATACTGCTGTGCTGGTGGATCAACTTCGCTTCGAGTAGGGCCGCTCGCTGGTCGCAGCCCTAGAGCAAATCCCCCTGGACCACCGTGAAGCCCAGCTCCCGGTAAAGACCCTTCAAGTCGATCGACAGCGTGGTCCCCGGCGGCAGGTCCGCCACCAGTGACGACAGGTCGATCGATGGGATCGCGACGCTGAGCAGTTCGGTGCCTTTAACGTCGTCCAGCAGGTCGTCGATCAACTGACTCTTGAGGAGATCCATCAAAACATCCTTGTCCAGCGGGAAGTCCGGGTTGATGCTGACGATCTCGATGTCCAGCAACGGGACGTCGTCGAGTGTAATGCCGACTTCTGGTCCATCCTCAC
>CAZHDQ010000252.1:0-4955 GCA_964531595.1 uncultured Anaeromyxobacteraceae bacterium | reverse complement strand
ACGTTGTGCTCCTGGTGCTGGGGTTGATGCTGACGAACCTGCGGCGCGGTATCCAGGAACAGGTTGCCTCCCGGACCGGCGAGGATTCGGGCCAGGCCGCAGGTGAAGAAGTTCGACGCCTGCGGGGGGCGTTGGCCCGCCGAGAGCTAATACATGCAGGCTTCATCTGGGTGACTGTCGGGGTAACGCTGGGCGTGTTCCTGGTGTCGCTGGTTCTCTTTTTCCTGTTCCCGCGCCTGGGATTTGGGTTCTTCGCGCAGCAGTCGCGGCGCGGCATGGCGATGTCCGGATTCTCCGAGGAGGTCACGCTGGGGGATTTCGGGAACATCGCCGAGGACCCCCATGTGGTGATGCGGGTTCGCGCGGCCGGGCTGCGTCCCCCAGTGCGTATGCGAGGACAGAGCCTGGACAGCTACGATGGTCACGCGTGGCGCAAGACGACGACTCGGCGGCGCCCGTTGACGCTGGACGGGGACGGCCGCGTCCGGGTTAACCGGGGTCCCGAGTCCTTCGACGACTCGGGTGTGGTGGTCCAGGAAATCTACCTGGAACCTCTGGTCGGTACTTCGCGCGTGCTTTTCGGCACGTCGATGCCCATCGGCTACCAGAGACCGCCAAATGCCATGGAGGCGTTGCGGCCTGACCGCTGGCGCTTCTTCGGTGACCAGGCCGGCGACGTCACGCTGACGGGTCCCGAGGCCGTATCGATCGTCTACACAGCCTTCTCCCGCAAGCCGCCTGACGACCCGGAAGCGCTGCGTGCCGCGGGTACCGATTATCCCGAACGACTGGTTGAACTGTACCTGCCAGTGCCGCCCCAGCAGGAGGGCGTTGTCGCGTTGGCCCGATCGATCGCTGTTGATGCACCGACCCCTTATGACGCGGCCCGCGCCCTGGTGGACCATTTTCACCGGGGCTACCAGTACACGCTGGATTCGTCCCATGGCGACGAAGACCCATTGGCGAACTTCCTGCTTACGAACCGCGAGGGCCACTGCGAGTACTTTGCATCCGGCATGGTCGTGATGCTGCGTTTGTTGGGGATCCCAGCCCGGATCGTCAACGGATTCGCCGGCGGCGTCCACAACGACTTCGGGAACTACGTCGCGCTGCGGCGTGTCGATGCCCACTCGTGGGTAGAGGCCTTCTTCCCGGGCGTCGGCTGGGCGACGTTCGACCCGACGCCGCCGTCGTTTCTGGACATGCGCAGCGGGCGCGACTGGCTGGCGGACCTGCGGGACGCGGTGGACGCGGTGCAACTGGCCTGGTACCGATGGATTGTCGAATACAACCTGGAAAAGCAGGTTGGCTTTCTGGCATCGTTCTTCCGATTGAAGCGTGAATCCGGCAACTTCTCGGACGGGATGGGGCTGACCCGCCAGGAAATCCGCGACATCGCGCGGCACCTGCGGTCGCTGCCCTGGGGCCGGGTGGGGCTGACTGCGCTGGGTGTCGTGGTTTTGGGCCTGGCCCTGCGGTTGTACCTGGGCCGCCGTCGACGGCGGATCGGCTCGAAACTGGGCGACGGTGACGACCCGGCGGTAGCGGCCTATCGGCGGATGCGAAAGGACTTGAAACGCCACGGTTTCGTTCGGGGTCGGGCCGAAACGCAATTGGAACTGGCTGAGCGGGTCGGGCGTGATGTGCCTGCCGTTCGCGACGCCGTCCTGGCGGTCACCTGGGCCTATCTAAAGGCCGTGTTCGGGGACCGCCGCTCGCTGCCGGGACCCGATGCGCAAGTCGGGGGGATCCGCGAAGGTCTGGACCGGGCCGCCGGGCGTCATCGGCGTCGTGGCTGATGTGACTCCGTGATGGCCACTGGATTGCGAAGGCGAATACCGGCCAGGGGTGGATTCTGGGGCCCGGAGTGCCTTGACGGTCGGGGCGACCAGCGGTACCCTTCGCCCCATGATCGAGGCCGTTGCGACATCGGTCCAGGAAGCCTGCGAACCAGCGTCGCGACGGGTCCACATCATCACCTACGGCTGCCAGATGAACGTATTCGATTCGCGTCGGATCGCCCAGGTCCTGCGCGGGCGGGGATACGCGGAAACTGCCGACCCAGCGATGGCCGACCTGGTGCTAATCAACACGTGCAGCGTACGCGATCGCCCTGAAAAAAAAGTGCTTGGCACCCTGTCCAGGCTGTTGCCGCTGAAGCAGGCGCGCGACGGTGTCCTCTTTGGCGTGTGCGGATGCGTGGCCCAGCAGCATGGGCGTGACTTGTTGAAGCGCTTGCCCTACCTGGATCTGGTGTTTGGGACGGACAGCATCGCCGAACTGCCGGTGCTGCTTGATCGCGTCGAAGCCGGCGAACGTGTCGCTTTCACCACCGTGATGCCTCGCGAGGACTATGCGTTTGTGGACGTCGACCCCACCCTCGAGCAGGGCCCATCGGCATTCCTGACGATTATGAAAGGGTGCGACCGCTTCTGTGCCTACTGCATCGTGCCAAGCGTGCGTGGGCGCGAGGTCAGCAAGTTGCCGGACCGCGTCGTTGCCGAGGTCCGCGCACTGGTGGACTCCGGGGTGCGCGAGGTCACGTTGTTGGGCCAAAACGTCAACGCCTACGGGAAGGGACTGGCCGAAATCGTTGATTTCGTGTCGTTGCTGGAACGCGTCGCCGCCGTGCCTGGGCTGGCCCGACTTCGATTCGTTACGTCCCATCCAGCCGATGCCGACGACCGGATGCTCGACGCGTTCGGACGCCTGTCGGTCTTGGCCGAAGCGCTTCACCTGCCGCTCCAGTCGGGTTCGGATCGGATTCTGGCGGCTATGCGGCGCGGGTACACGCTTGAAACGTACTTGGCCAAGGTAGCCCGTCTGCGCGTAGCTTGTCCCGATATCGCGCTGTCCACCGACATGATCGTCGGTTTCCCGGGCGAAACGGACGACGACTTCCAGGCGTCGATGCGGGCCCTGGCCGAGGCCCAGTACGACCAGATGTACTCGTTCAAGTACTCGCCGCGTCCCGGTACGACCGCCGCCCGCCTGCCAGACGACGTGCCCGAACCTGTCAAGGCTGAGCGCTTGGCCGCGTTGCAGGGACTGCAGGACCGGATCACGACCGAACGCATGACGCGGTTCCAGGACCGTATCGAGGAGGTTCTGGTCGAGGGGCCCAGCCGGGACCAGGGATCGCCAGAGCGCGTGGGACGTATCGCAGCGGGCATGTTGGAATGGTTCGGCCGGACACGGACCGGCATGGTGATCAATTTCCCGGCGTCCATGGGCACGCCGAATCCAACGGGTCGCTTGGTGCATGTCCGAGTCGACGAGGTTCTGGTGCATTCGCTACGGGGCACCGTTGTGGACGGGGTGCCCGGGGGTGGTCATGTCGGTTGAGGTGCAGGTCTTCGGTTTGGTGATGGACGACGAAACGCGTGCGCCCGTAATGGTGCTGCGCGCGGTTGAAGGCGAAGAAACGCTCCCCATCCAGATCGGGTTTCCCGAGGCGGCGGCTATCGCTGCGATGATCGAAAAGATCGACCTGCCTCGCCCGATGACGCACGACCTGATGATGTCCGCGATCGAGGCCATGGGCGGCCAAATCGAGCGCGTGGACATAACCGACCTGCGCGATACCATGTTTCTGGCGACCATCCAGATCCGCAGGGCCCGCAAGAAGTTGTCGCTGGATGCCCGCCCATCGGATGCCGTGGCATTGGCCCTGCGAGCCCGGGCGCCGATCTACGTGGCCGATTCAGTGTTCTCGAAGGTCGAGCCCCGCGATGTGGCGGAGGCCAGTCGCCTGCAGTGGATGGCATTCCTGCATTCGCTGGAAGCCAGTTCGGACCCCGACGCGATCGTCAATCCGGACAAATCGAAAGAACCCAAGAAGACGGTGCATTAAGATGTTCTTCAAGACCAAGGACCTGATGACCGTAGGCAACATCCTGGGCGGCCTGGGCTCCGTCGTCCTCGCGATGGAGGGTATGGCCGCGCCGACGCCCGAGGTCGCTCGCCAGTACGTTTTCTGGTCGGGATTCATGATCCTGGTCTCCTGGTTCTTCGACGCGTTCGACGGGGTCGTGGCGCGTTTACTGAACCAAGTCAACCAATTCGGCGCCGAGTTCGACAATGTCGCGGACCTGGTCTCGTACTCGTTTGCGCCGTCGTTCCTGCTGTACCTGGTGTACAGCAAGGTCGTGGTGCTGCCAGGGCTCGAAAATTACCCGACAATCCAATTGGTTGTGGCGCTGGTCGTCGGGACGATCCCGGCCTTGTCCGGTTGCGTCCGATTCGCCCGGTTCAACATCCGAAAACTGGACGTTCCAGGCCTGTGGATCGGTTTCCCAAGGCCGGCGTCGGCCCTGATCATCATTTCGTTGGTCAACTGCCACCTGTTCCAGATCTCGCCACTGATGGGATGGGTGGGGGTGCCGGTCGTGTTCGGCCTGGGGTTCATGAACCTGTCGCTGACGCCGTTCATTGGGCATCACGGCCGGAAGTGGTCCTGGTACCTGAAAATCCTGCTGAATTTCGTGTGGCTGACGGTGGCCGTTTCCGTGCTGCTGGGTATCGTTTTTGACGTGCTTCCGAGGCGCCTAGCCTTTGATTGGATTCTGGTCTGGCTGTCGTATTATCTGTTCATTGGCTGGACCGACATTTCGACTGCAACGCGGCAAGAGATCGCCCGCTTGACCTCGGACTGGAACGAGTAGCGGACGGGGCTTGGCGCTGGACGAACCCAGGGAGGACACGATGCCTGACGTGACCTCGGAAGGCGTGGCGGAGACCCGGTTTGGCCGACGCGGTTTCCTTGCGGGTGTCGCGGGTGTAGCGGCCGGGGCGGTCGGGGTCGGTACCGCCCGTTCGGCGTCGGCGGCGAAGTATTCCTGGACGATCGTCTTGAGCCGGTCCTCGGACTCCACATCGCGCCCCCAAGCGCCGGGTTTGATCTCCTCGCCTTCCCACTCGGCGCCTTCGAAGGTCAGTACGCTTTCCGCATTGTA